>CAZXNP010000193.1:0-4559 GCA_964642035.1 uncultured Anaerolineales bacterium
CCGCCCGCTCCCGAGGCGCCCGCCGAGACCGAGGCGAAACGGCGGCAGCATTCGGGCCAGGGCGCCCCCGGAGGCCGCCAGGACAATGCCCGTGCGGACGACCACACGGCGTACCCCCACGGTCTCCACCTGGCTGGTGGATGCCTCCCACGCGCTGCACAGGCGGGCGAGGAAGTCGTGGCCGGCGACGGTATCCTCGGTGACCATTTCATCGCCCCTGGGACCGTATACCCCGACGGCAGACGCTTGAAGGAGCACCCTCGGGCGCCGGGCCGCGGCCTCGACGGCCCGGGCGACGGCATGGCCGGCGACGGTCCGGCTCTCCCATAGCACCTTCTTTCGCCTGGGCGTCCAGCGCCGATCGGCCAAACCCGCTCCAACGAGATTGACGACGGCGTCGGCGCCGTCGACGTGGCCACCGAGGCCCTGGGCGGAGCGTCCGTCCCACAGCACCTGGTCGACGCCAGCCGGACCAGGGCGCCCATGTGGAGTCCGGCTGGTCACGGTAACGGCGTGCCCGTCTCGAACCAGACGGCTGGCCAGGGCCGATCCGATGAGGCCTGTGCCACCCGTTATCACCACCCTCATGTCGCAACCCCCTCTTGGACCAAAGCCGGAGCGTTGCCAGAGTATGGTGGGCTGCCTATCCTTGAGGACCCCGCGGCCAGGGCCATACGGCGCCGGTCGGTACAGGTGGCCACCCAGCCTCCCAGGCTTATATTGCATGCTCATTATCGCCGCCAATCGCCTCCCCGTCGAGCAGGTGAACGGCACGTGGCAGGTGGCGCCTGGCGGCCTCGTGACCGCCCTTCACCCCGTCCTTGACGAGTACGGCGGCCGGTGGGTGGGCTGGACAGGGGAAGTCGCTGGCGCGGAACAGAGGCTGCACATCGAAGACCTCGACCTGACCTCAGTGGCCCTCGACCGCGTGGAAATCGAGGGCTACTACGAGGGCTTCTCCAACAGCACCCTGTGGCCCCTGTACCACGACAAGGTGAACACGCCTGAGTTTCACCGCCACTGGTGGCGGCCCTACGTCGACGTCAACAGACGCTTCGCCCGGCGGGTGGCCGACGAGGCCCCCCCGGGAGCCGCGGTGTGGGTGCACGACTACCACTTGTCCCTGGTGCCTGCCGCCCTAAGGGAGCTGCGGGACGATCTGCGGGTGGGCTTCTTCCTGCACATCCCCTTTCCACCAATGGAGCTCTTCGCCCAGCTACCGTGGCGGCGGGACATCCTGCGGGGGATGCTCGGGGCCGATGCCGTCGCGTTCCAGACACCGTACGGCGCTCGCAACTTCAGGGCAGTGGCGAGGCGCTACGTGCCCGCTCGGGCTGGCCGGGACCACGTGGAGATCGACGGCCGCCTGGTCCGGGTAGACGCCTTCCCCATCGGCATCGACTCAGCCGATTTTGCCCACACTGCGGCTCTACCCGAGGTGGAACAGCGGGTCCGGGACTTGCAGGCCGAGTGGGGAGGCAGGCGCGTCCTTCTGGGGGTCGATCGCCTCGA
Source organism: uncultured Anaerolineales bacterium (assembly GCA_964642035.1). Taxonomy (GTDB): domain Bacteria; phylum Chloroflexota; class Anaerolineae; order Epilineales; family Epilineaceae; genus CAZXNP01. Next base: position 1,513 of record CAZXNP010000193.1, read on the forward strand.
CTACACCAAGGGGATCGCCCGGCGCCTCCGCGCCTTCGAGACCCTTCTGGACCGACGGCCGGAGCTGGCCGACGAGGTCGTCTTCGTTCAGATCGTCGTGCCCAGCCGTGAGAACATCATGGGCTACCAGGACATGCGCGGCGTCATAGAGGGCGCCGCGGGCCGCATCAACGGAAAGCACTCCCGGGTGGCCCGGATGCCGGTCCACTACCACTATGCCTCGCTGCCCCGCCTTGAGCTCGTGGCCCACTACCGGGCCGCCGACGTGATGGTGGTGTCGCCGCCCCGGGACGGGATGAACCTGGTGGCCAAGGAGTATGTGGCGTCCCAGATCGACGGACGAGGAGTTCTCGTGCTCTCGGAGTTTGCCGGCGCCGCCCTCGAGCTCACCCAAGCCGTGCTGATAAACCCCTACGACTTGGATGGCATGGCCGACGCCATCGAGAGGGCCCTGAACATGGGCGACAAGGAGCGACGACGACGGATGCGCCTCCTCCGGCGGCAAGTCCTGACCCACGATGTCCATCGCTGGGCCCACGCCGCATTGGAGGCCTTCAGTGACCTCCCTTGACGCGGCCCTCACGGAGCTTGCCGCCACCCCGGTTCTCCTGGTGGCCACGGACTTCGATGGCACTCTGGCCCCCATCGTCGACGACCCGGCCGAGGCCACCGTCACACCCCGCTGCCTCCGAGCCCTGGCCGCTCTAGCCCGGCGGTACCACACTCGAGTGGCGGTGATCAGCGGCCGAGGCCTGGCGGATCTCGAAGCGCGCCTCGGCCCCGTCGAGTCGGGCATGCTGCTAGTCGGCAGCCACGGCTCCGAGTTCGAGCCTGAGCTGGCCGGGCGCCTCACCCCCGAGCAGCTGCGGTTGCGGGCGACGATCCGGGAGGCAGTTGACGCTGCCGCCCTGGGGCTGGACGGAGTGCACAGCGAGCACAAGGACGCCTCCTCCTCTCTCCATTATCGCCGTGCAAGCCGACCAGACGCCGCTCGGGCCCTGCACCGCCTGAGAAACCACTTGCCCAGCCTGTCGCCTCCTGCGCCCCAAGTGCGCCGCGGGAAGAAGGTCGTGGAGCTGGCGGCAATCGTCACCGACAAGGGCGAGGCCCTCAGGCGACTACGCCGCGACGTTGGCGCCACAGCCGTGATGTATATCGGGGACGATCGCACCGATGAGGACGTGTTCCGGAGCGCTGAGGCATGCGATGTGACTGTGAAGGTCGGTCCAGGCCCAACTTCCGCCGCCTTCCGGGTGGACGGCCCGAACGAAGTGGCCGATCTGCTGGCCCGCCTCGCCGACGCCCGGCTAAGGGCCCTTCTGGCATCGGTGTCGCAACCGATAACCGACCTGGGATTCATCTCGGACCAGCGTACTGGGGCCCTGGTGTCCCCGGCCGGGGAGATCATCTGGATGTGCGCCTCCCGGTTCGATGCCCCGGCGGCCTTTTCCGCCCTGTTGGGCGGTCCGTCGGCCGGCTACTTTGCCGTACGCCCCGCCGGGGAGCGCCAGCGAGGCCATCAGCGGTACGTCGAGGGCTCGTTGGTCCTGGAGACCAAATGGCCTAGCCTCATTGTGACCGACTACCTGGATCCGTCCGCCGCCAGGCGAGGCGCCACGGTCCTTGTCCGGGACGTGCGGCCCCGTCGGCCGGGGGCCCGGTGCCGAATCGAGTTCGCCCCCCACTTGGACTTCGCCCGCATGCATACCCGGCTGCTGCCAGCGGCAGGCGCGATCAAGGTGCTGGGGGGCAGGGAGACGATGACCCTGCAGTGCCCGGGCGTCCGCTTTGCGATCGCCCCCTTCGGTGGCACCGAGCTGGCGTCGGCCACGGTGGACTTGGACGGTCCCCTGCGCCTGGTGCTCCGCTGCGGCCGGGACCAAAGCCCGGCCGTTTCCACCGAACAGGCGACGGCCGAATGGCGATCCGGCACCGAAGGTCTGCAGCTTCCAGACCGCTGGCGCTCTGAGGCGCTGCACAGCACCCTCGTTCTCCGGGGCCTTGTGTACGCCGACACCGGGGCAATCGTTGCCGCCCTCACGACATCATTGCCCGAGGCCCTGGGATTCGGCCGCAACTGGGACTATCGCTACTGTTGGATCAGGGACGCCACCATGGCCGCTGACGCCCTGATCCGCGTGGGCTCGATGGCCGAGGCCAGCGCCCTCCTCGGGTGGTTGTGCTGGGTGGTGGCTGGCTGTTCCCCGGAAGAGCTGAGGCCCCTCTACGGCATTGAGGGCGAAGAGCACCTGGTGGAGGCGGAGCTTGGCAACCTCATCGGCTACGGGGGCTCACAGCCCGTCCGGGTCGGCAATGCCGCCGCGGAGCAGCTTCAGGTGGACGTCTTCGGCGCCATTGTGGACCTCGTCTACACCTACGGCCTCTTCGGCGGCACCGTCACCGATGCCCACTGGTCCCTCGTTTCGGCGGCCATGCGGGCCGTGGCTGCCCGCTGGCGGGAGCCCGATGCGGGCATCTGGGAGCTGCGCCACGACGCCCGGCACCACGTCCATTCAAAGACGATGAGCTGGGTCGCGGCGGACAGGTCATTGCGCCTCGCGGCCATGTCAGACCGTGAGGCCCCGGCCGGGTGGCGGGACCTCGCCTCCGAGATACGAGACGACGTGTTGGCCAAGGGCTGGTCGGAGGCGGCCGGTGCCTTCACCGTGGCATACGATGCGCCGGAAACAGACGCATCGGCCCTGGTGGTCGTGACCAGCGGTTTGCTGGCCGGGGACGACCCCCGGGCCACCGCGACCGTGGAGGCCGTGCAACGAGAGCTTTGCACCGGCGCCACGGTCTACCGCTACCGCTATGATGACGGCTTGGCTGGCAACGAAGGCGGCTTTCACCTGTGCACCTCATGGCTGGTGAACGCTCTATGCCTCATCGGGCGCCGGGATGAAGCGGAAGCGTTGTTCACGCATTTGGTGGGCGCTGCCGGGGCCACCGGCCTCCTGTCAGAGCAGATCGACCCGGCCACGGGCGCCGCTTTGGGAAACGTGCCCCAGGCATACTCCCACACCGGCGTGATCTGGAACGCCCTT
>CAZXNP010000194.1:0-4552 GCA_964642035.1 uncultured Anaerolineales bacterium
TTGGCGAGATGGTTGCAACATCTACTCCGCGAAGTTGGTGACTGGAAGCGAAAGCTGGAGCAGCAATATCCAGGTAAACGATGGCGAGACAGGTTGTTATCTTGACCGTACTGATATCGCAGCGGATGCTCAGGGCAATGTCTATGCAGTGTGGGGAGATCTACGGAATAGTAGAACGAACGGCGATATCTATGCTAGCAAGCTTATTGCAGGCACGATGAGCTGGAGCGCCAACGTACAAGTAAACGACACTGCAGCGATAGGCCCAAATTCAGCGGCGATTGCTGTGGATGGTGCCGGTAACGCTCATGCTGTCTGGTCGGATAACCGAGAGTTCAGACAGATCTATTACTCCCAGCTACCAGCAGGCAGCACCAATTGGGGTCCTAATCTAAACGTCAATGGTACCGCCAGCCCTACTGGTTTCCAGCCTTCCATAGCAGCAGATACCCTTGGCAACGCATATACGATCTGGCAGGGATGGGAAGATGGTCGCATCTATGCAGCAAAGCTAGTAGCTGGAAGTACCCAGTGGGAAGACAATACAAGTGGCCTTTCTGAAACTCGGGGACACAGCTCAGACATCGCAGTAGACCAGGCTGGAAATGCCTATGCTGTATGGGAGGGACATGAGAGTGGTGTCGGGAGTATTCACTTTGCCACGTTGCCAACGGGTAGCAACGCCTGGGAGACGAGCGTCCTCCTGGATGATTATGGGAAAGATCCATCAATCGCAGTTGACGCAGCCGGCAACATCTATGTGGCCTATGTGGGATACCACCCATTTCCAGATCCTGATGTCTGGCTTGCCATTCGCAAAGCAGGCGAGACTACGTGGAGCACACAAAAGATAAATGACGACGTTGGTGATGCCCACCAGTATGGGCCTTCAATTGCAGCCAGTGGAGAAGGGAGGGCATACCTGGTCTGGACAGACCTTCGGAACGCAGAAACGTCCGGTTCAGACATTTACTCGGCAGTAGTATCCATACCGGAACCCACATATCCCGTCCCCGCATCTCAGGGCTCTCTCCGCCTCACTGCTGCCTCCTCCTACAACCCCACCCAGCCCGTTGCTCCCACCGTCAGCGTGGACAACCCCACCGGCACGGCCAACTCCTACACCGTCACCGTGTCCCTGCTCCAGGGCGGGGCTACTCTGGACAGCCTGCCACGAGACGTGGCGGTGCCGGGGGATGGGAGCAAGACAGAGGACTTCAACTTCGGGACGTGGCCGGCGGGGAGCTATCAACTGGTCGCCGAACTGTGGCTTGGGACGACCCAATTGCAAAGGCTGGAGCCTCTCAACCTGCAGGTAGTCTCAGAGGGACAACTCAAAGCCATCTCCGAGGGAGCCAAGCTGAAACAGGCGGCCGAGGCCGAGTTTGAGCAGATGCGCGATATTGTGGTTGACCGCTATGCGGATAGTTGGTCCGGCCTTACGCTTGAAACCCTGAATGCTCTAATCGGCCTGCTACGTACGGACTTGCTGAAGTCGGTCGGTGAGACGGTACATCTTCCAGCCGAGAAGATTGGAAAGGCCGTACAGACGATCGGGAAGCGCGCAGATAGGATCGAGCGATGGTGGGCAGATCAGGTTCACACGCCGCTCAAATCTTTAGTACGTGAGAGTTTGGATGGAGACCTGGCAGCTTTGAGAGGCGAGGTTGCCCAGCGTCAGCTCGACTATAATACGTTTGTCAGCGGCAGGGAGCCCTTCACCTGGACCAGCGGCATGACCAACATTGTGACTCGCCACGAGCGCGCGATCCGCAATCGGGTTGAATGGGAGATCATCCCAGGCTGGACCCTTGGACCTATCTTTGGGCCGACAACCCTGGGTTGGGAGAATGCCCAATGGTCAGCCCTGAAGTTCCTGTCAAAGATCCTGGGCGTGGTCGCAATCGCTGCTGCTATCGTTCTTTTGCTTGTACTTGCGGCAAAGTTGATCGCGGCAAGTGGGGCACTTGCGACTCTGGCAGCGGCCGTTGGCAAACTAAAAGCTGTGGCTGCCTTGCTTAGCGCCCTTCTCTCCAAGATCTCCCTGCTGAAACTCACTGATGCTATCTTCCTCATGTCTCTTGCGATAACCATGGATCTCCAGGTCGAGACGTTTGTAGGGCCGGCGGTCAATTACGCTCATTACGAGGCTGTAGAAGAGCTAAGAGGCGCGATCCAGAACGCGTCGGGGCTTATGTTCGGGGAGTTGAAGACGCGGGTTTCAGTACAGGGCTTCAGCGCGCATATAGCGGCTGAGGTGATGAACGCCGGTCCGGAAGAAGCCAATCCCGTCGTGGAGACAACTCTGTACAGCGTGGATGGTGACGTCATAGACATCTTGCTGAGTCAGCCCAGAATCGCTGCCGGACGCATGGCTACGTTGAAAGAACAAAGGCTTCTACGATCAGGGCGCTATCGGGCTGTCACAGCCATTCACACTCGTGAGGGCATCGGGCTGGCAACCACGGCGAGCACTTTTGAAATCGCTGCCCCCACGGTGAACATGAGCGTTCAGCTTGAGAAAGCGCAACTCCCACCGGGAGAGGCCGTTCGGGCCACCATCGTCCTGACGAACACCGATCCGCTGAGCCCTACCGGAACACTGGCGCTATTTACCCTGTCTTCAGACCAGATAAACATGAACGGGTGGGAGGTGGACCTGACACCTGGCGGGAGTCAGCGGCTCGATTACACATTTGTGCCCCAGTCAGAAGGTTCTGAGTCCCTGCGGGTCTTCCTGACAGACAACGTGCTCACACCACTGGTGGTTCGTGACGTAGCCTATGTAGTCGGTGACGGAGCGGCTCTGGTCGTGAATTACGATAGCCTGGAGGTATACTCGCCGGGAGCGGACGTTTCGCTCTCGATGTCGGCGATAAACAGCGGCAATCAGCCGACTACTACGATTCTGTCAGCCCAAACGTTCGATCTGAACACAGCCGAGGTAACCCCTATCTTTGAAGTGAGCCGCACGCTCAGCCTGGCTCCAGAGGAAAGCGAACAGTGGCTCGCCACAGTGCTGCCAGCAGCCCAGGCCGTGCCAGGGCGTTATGCGATGCGAGTGTACCTGGATGATGTCTTGTACCGTAGCTCCGAGTTCTCCATCGAGGCCGAAGATACCCTCTTCGCCGACATCTACCCCGACACCGTCTTCCCCGCCGTCGGCGACGTCGTCACCCTCACCGTCCAGGTCATGAACTCCGTCTACACCTACACCGACGCCCTGGTGGACGTCACCCTCTGGCAACCCGATGGCATCACCCAGACGGTGGCGATGAATCCCATCGGCACCGGGCAGTACCAGAACAGCGTCACCGCCCCTATCACCGGTACCTACCTGGCAGCGGTGGGCGTGAGCAAGCCCAACTACCGGGCGGTGGGCAACAGCACTTTCTTCGTCGCCGGCGAGCACAGCCAACTCCTGCCGGCGGTGGATGGCCGGCCTATCCTGGGCACCACGCAGCCCGTCACGGTGACGGTGCACAACGAGCAGGGCACGCCCATCGTTGGAGCCGGCCTGGTCGTCTCGGGGACTCTGGAATACCTGTCGCGCCAGACCGACGAAGCGGGGCAGGCCGTGCTCCAGCTTGCCCCCACCATCACCGAACCCTACCAGATCAGCCTGGAGAAGCTGGGCTTCGCCACGACCCTGATGGACCTGCCGGTGTGGGTGGCCCCGGACACCACGCCGCCGGCTCTCTTCCTGGATGCTCCGTCCATCACCAATCAGACCCCCATGACTGTCACCGGCCTGACGGAGGCCGGCGCCGGCCTGACACTCAACAGCCAGCCGGTTACCGTGGATGCCCAGGGCCGCTTCACCACGACGGTGGCGCTGAGTGAAGGGACCAATCTCCTGGAAGCCAACGCCACGGACGCAGTCAGCAACACGACCACCGTCACCCGCACTGTGATGCTGGACACGGTGCCGCCCGCCCTGTTGGTGACCGACCCGATAGATGGATTATTCAACCTCCAGGAGGTCATCTCAGTCACAGGGACTACGGAAGTGGGGGCCAGTCTGATGGTCAGCAACACGTTGGCAACGGTAGATCCGGCCAGCGGCGCCTTCAACGCTTGGGCGTTGCTGCGACCCGGTGTCAACTTCGTCCCGATAGGTGCCGCCGATGCAGCAGGGAACACCACAACGATTACCCACAGCGTGGCCCACTCCTGTGTTTTCGGGGACTTCGACGGCAGCCGGCAGGTAAACATCGTGGACATCATGCAGGTGGCCAGCCGCTGGGGGACATGGCCCGGAGATGCCGGCTACCTGGCGGTCTATGACCTGGATCACAATGGGGAAGTGGACGTGGAGGATATCCAGACAATAGCGGCGCAGTGGAGGAAGGGTTGTTAGCCTTGTAACAGGAGTGGGCACGGGATTCAAGCCGGAAGGGGGGAGGCCGGAGTGGGCACGCGAGGCGAAGGCGGCGGGCAGGCCGCAGGCCTGCGGCCCGAAGGGGCGGTGGGGGCGAGCGGTCTTTGCAGCGGGGGTTCCTGGGAGTTTAGGCGCCCTGTTGGGCGAGGCAGCGGTGGGGAGTGGGAGGCA
>CAZXNP010000195.1:0-4548 GCA_964642035.1 uncultured Anaerolineales bacterium
AGGTGGCCGCGGCCGCCCCCGCCACGGGGGCGGGCAAAGATGTGGGGGTCTTTGCGGGGGCCAGGCCGGGCCGCTGCTACGGCAGTCCGCCCAGCATCGGGGCGTACGAGGCCTCGTGAGGCACGAGCCGCAGCCGGCGGAAGCCGCCTCGGGGGGCGCCGACTCTCCTCCGCCCCCTGGCGATGCCGCGACGTCCTCGCCGGGCCTCGACAGCGACTCCCCGGGGGCGGCCATGGAGTTCCGGGTGGCCGGCGCCCCGGAGTACGATCGCACCGGGCCCATGCGCTGGGTCGTGTCCCACGTCCTGCGCTACAAGGCCTTGGCCGCCGGTTTCCTCGTGGCCACCCTCTTGGTGGCGGTGCTGCGGTCCGTCCTGCCCGTACTCACGGGCCAGGCCTTCGACTTGGTCGCCGGTCCCGATGCCACCCGGGCCGCTCTGGTCCGCCTCGGGGTGCTGGTGCTGGCCACGATCTTGGCCGAGGGGGTCATGGAGCTGGCCAGCAGCTTCAGCATCGAGACTGTCGGCCAGCGCCTCGAGCGGGACGCCCGGGAGGAGCTGTACCGCAGCCTCCTGGGCAAGAGCCAGACATTCCACAACCGGCAGCGGATTGGCGACATCATGGCCCGGGCTACCAACGACGTGCGCCAGCTGAATCCGCTGATGAATCCCGGGGTGTCCCTGATCCTGGACTCCTTCATGAGCTTGGTCGTGCCCATCGTCTTCATCGCCCGCCTCAGGACAGAGCTTCTGCTGGCGCCCCTGGTCTTCGTGGCCGGTTTCCTCGTGACCTTGCGCCGCTACAACAACCAGCTGTCCCCGGTGGCCGGCCGCATGCGCATGGAGTTCGGGCGCCTGAACGCCGGCCTTGCCGAGACAGTGGCCGGCATCGAGGTGGTGAAGTCCACGGCCCAGGAGCCCGCCGAGGCGCGGCGCTTTCGAGACCGGGCCAGGGCGTATCGAGATTCGTGGGTGAAGAGCGGCGAGATCCAGGCCCGCTACCTGCCGCCGCTGATCGTCGGGGCCACATTGGCCCTGGCCTTCGCCCACGGAGTCCTTCTCAACACCCGAGGCGAGCTAACGGTGGGCGAGCTGATCCAGTACATGGGGCTGATGGGTATCCTGCGCTACCCGTCCTTCATCTCCATCTTCACCTTTGTCCTGGTCACCCTCGGCCTGGCCGGCGCCGAGCGGATCCTGGACCTGATGGCCCAGGAGACGGAACTGGACGAGAACACCGCCGGCCGCGGTGAGCGCCTTGAGGGGGCCGTGGTCTTCGACAACGTGGCCTTCGGCTACGAGGGCGGCTCTCCGGTGCTCGAAGGCATCTCCTTCACCGTTGCTCCCGGGGAAACCGTGGCCATCGTGGGTCAGGCCGGCTCTGGCAAGAGCACCTTGACTCAGCTCGTCAACCGCACCTACGACGTCACCGCCGGGCGGGTGCTGGTGGACGGCGTGGACGTTCGGGACTGGAGCCTTGAGGCCCTCCGCTCCCAGATCTCGACCATCGAGCAGGACGTGTTCCTGTTCTCCCGGCCAGTGGCGGAGAACATCGCCTTCGGCCTGGGTCGGGAGGCCTCCCGGGAGGCGGTGATGGCCGCCGCCGCCGACGCCCAGGCCCACGAGTTCATCAGCGAGCTGCCGGAGGGCTACGACACCGTGATTGGCGAGCGGGGCACTACCCTATCGGGGGGGCAGCGACAGCGTCTGGCCATCGCCCGGGCGCTGCTAATGGACCCGCGGATCCTCATCTTGGACGACTCCACCAGCGCCATCGACAGTGCCACCGAGGACAAGATTCAACGGGCCCTGCGCCGCGTGGAGGAGGGCCGGACCACCTTTCTGATCACCCACCGCCTGTCGCAGATTCGTTGGGCCGACAAGGTGGTCGTCCTGGGGAGGGGCCGCCTGGTGGACGTGGGCCCCCACGACGAACTCATGGTGCGTTGCGACCTGTACCGGCGGATCTTCGCCCATTACGAGGAGGCGGCGTAGCCATGGGTTTCATCATGGAGGGCCTGGCCGCCGAGGGCTACGACCGCAGCTACAGCGATGGCGAGCTCGTGGGGCGCATCATTAGCTACTTCACGCCCCTCCGGGGGGTCATGGTGTTGGTGTCGGTCATGATCGTCCTCAACTCGTTGATGGACACAGCCTTGCCGATTCTCATTTCCCGGGGTATCGACCATCTGGCCTCGGGGGTCACCCTGGGGCGCACCGGGGCCATCATCGCTGGCATCTTGGCCGCCGGCGCGTTGTCATGGACCTTCAACTTCATCCGCCAGACCCTGACGGCCCGGGCGGTGGGCGACGTGGTGCTCAGGCTCCGGGAGGACGCCTTCGATGCCGTAATGGCCCGGGACATGAGCTTTTACGACGAGTATCCGTCGGGCAAGATAGTCAGCCGCGTGACCTCCGACACCCAGGACTTCAGCACCGTCGTGACCCTCACCCTGAACCTGGTGAGCCAGGTGCTCTTGGTGGTGCTCATCGGCGGCGTGATGCTGTACGTGAACCTCCGTCTGGCCCTCCTGGGCCTGGTGGTGGCGCCGGTGATCGTTGCCGTGGCCCTGGGCTTCCGGCGCATCGCCCGGCGCACCACCACCGAGGCGCGGCGCATGCTGGCCACGGTGAACGCCACGATCCAGGAGTCCATCGGCGGCATCAGGGTGGCCAAGGCCTTCCGACGGGAGCGGGCCATCTACGACGAGTTCCTCGGCGTGAACGAGACAACGTACCGGGTCAACCTGCGCCAGGGTTACGTGTTCAGCGGTATCTTCCCGATCCTGGGCACGGTGGCCGGCCTGGGCACCGTGATCGTGGTCGTCTTCGGGGGACTGGCGGCCCTCGACGCCGTCGTGACTCCCGGGGAGTGGTACTTCTTCGTCCAAAGCATCGGCCTGTTCTGGTTCCCCCTCACCGGCATCGCCTCCTTCTGGAGCCAGTTCCAGAATGGGCTGTCGGCTAGCGAGCGGGTGTTTGCCCTGATCGACGCCGAGCCCCGAGTCGTGCAGACCGCCGCCGAACCCGTCGAGTCGGTGGCCGGCCAGGTTCAGTTCGTCGACGTGGACTTTCACTACATCACTGGGGAGCCGGTGCTCGGGGACTTCAATCTGGACATACCCGCCGGCGAGACCGTGGCCTTGGTGGGCCACACCGGGGCCGGCAAGTCCAGCTTGGGGAAGCTTATAGCCCGCTTCTATGAGTATCAGGGGGGCAGCATCCTCATCGACGGCCGCGACATTCGCACCCTCGATCTCGCCAGCTATCGGCGCCACATTGGGGTCGTGCCCCAGAGTCCGTTCCTCTTCGCCGGTACCGTGGCGGAGAATATTCGCTACGGCCGGCCCGATGCTCCGGACGGAGCCGTGGCGTCGGTGGCGCGGCGGGTGGGCCACGGTGACTGGTTGACCGCCCTGCCGGCCGGCCTGGACACCGAGGTCGGGGAGATGGGGCAGGGATTGTCCATGGGCCAGCGGCAGCTGGTGGCCCTGGCCCGGGTGCTCCTCCAGGATCCCTCCCTGGTCATCCTGGATGAGGCCACCGCCAGCGTGGATCCCCTCACCGAAGCCCAGATCCAGGAGGGCCTGGATGTGGTGCTGGCCGATCGGACGGCCGTGGTCATCGCCCATCGCCTATCGACCATCCGAACTGCGGACCGGATCGTCGTGCTGCAAAAGGGCCGGATCATCGAGGACGGCGACCACGAGTCGCTGATGGCCGCCGCGGGGCACTACGCGGAGCTATACAACACCTACTTTCGCCACCAGTCCCCCGACTATCGGCCCGGGGAGGGATTCGTGGCCGTGGCCAAGGGCGTGGGTTCCTAGGGGTCGACGTGGGCATCGTTCGGGCCAAATTGGCCGTCATCCTGCTCCTGGCTACGCCGGCGCCAGCCCTCGATCGGGCCGACCCCGGGCGCCCCACCGCCCACCTCCTTGCGCCCCAGGGGCGTCCCGCACAGGGCTGCTCGGCGCCGGCGCCGGAGTATCCAGAGTCCCGGAGCCTCGGGGACGACGCCGTTTCCATCGCCAAGGTGCGGATCGGCAACCAGCGGTATGAGTCAGGCCATGGGGGCGACGGCTACCAGAACCACACCCGGCAGATCTTCACCCTCCACACCGGAACCCGGGAATACATGTCCTTGCACCCCTGGTACGGGGTTGCCGACGAGATGCCCGTCTACTGGCGAGTCTGGATCGACCTCAACTGCGACGGCGACTTCGACGATGTCGTTGGCGGCGCCGAGGAACTCGTGGCGGCCAACCCGTACGCCCATCGGGGCTCGACGGTACGGGGCATGTTCCAGATGTACTTCCGGGTGCCGCCTGGTAGTTCGGACATCACCACCAGGATGAGGATCAGCGTGAAGCAGAAGGTGGCCGACGACACGGCCGCCCCGGCCGCCGACGAGGTCTTCGCCGTCGGCGAGGTGGAGGACTACACCGTCCGGCTGGTGCCCCCGCCGGCGCCGACGGCCTCGGCCCCCGCCGGGGGCCGGGGGGGGGGGGCGGGGCCGCCCCGCGGCCCGGGCGCGGGGGGTGGGGGGC
>CAZXNP010000196.1:0-4531 GCA_964642035.1 uncultured Anaerolineales bacterium
TCTCGCCGGGCACTGGTCGGCGCGGTGCTCTCGGCGCCGGTGGTGCTCGCGGTGATGGCCGCCGACCTGTTCGCCGCCACCTGGGTCCCGGACCTCTTGCTGAACCGGTGGCTGCAGCTCGCCTTGATCGCCCCGGTGGTGTTCTACAGCGGACGGGCCGGCGCACAGACACGGCGTCGCGGAGGAGCCGGTCAACGAGGTGGGAGTGACGCGCCCGCCTCAGCTCGGCGCGGGCCCGCAGCCGCTCCCGCTGGCGCCAGCCATCGCCGTCGCGCAGGAAAGCAGCGTGGGCGTCTATTGCCGCCGCCAAGTCGTCCACCCCCGCCCCTGTGATCGCCACCGTCTCGACGATTGGTGGCATCCACTCCACTTCCCGGCCCCGCATGCCAATCGACAGGTTCATCTTCAGCTGGGCCACCGTCCTGTCGGCCCCTGGGAGATCCGCTTTGTTGACGCAGAAGACGTCGGCGATCTCCAAGATGCCCGCCTTGATGGCCTGGATGTCGTCCCCCAAGCCCGGCACCGCCACCACGACGGTGGTGTGGGCTTCATCCGCGATGTCCACCTCCGCCTGTCCGGCCCCCACGGTTTCGACGACGACGACTTCGAAACCCGCGGCGTCGAGCACCCTCACGGCGTCGCCAGTGGCCTGGGCCAGACCCCCGACACGACCCCGGGAGGCCATGGACCGAATGAACACCCCCTCATCGCCTGAGTGGGCCCCCATCCGGACCCGATCCCCAAGGACCGCCCCGCCGGTGAAGGGGCTGGACGGATCCACCGCCAAGACACCTACCCGGCGCCCGGTGCCCCGGAACACCCGAGTGAGGGCCGACACCAACGTCGACTTGCCGCTCCCTGGCGCCCCGGTGATCCCCACCACGTGGGCGCGCCCTGTGAAGGGGTAGAGAGCATCGGCCAGGTGGCACTCGGTCTCGTTCTCGACTCGGCTCAGGGCGCGGGCAACGGCCCGGCGATCACCCCGGCGCACGGCGGACACCAGAGCCTCGTCGGCGGCGGGCGAGGGACCCGTCACCCGGAGCTAGGCCGCATCGGCCCTGGTGGCGGCCCAGTTGCGGATGAACGCCACGATATCGTTGGTGTTCGTGCCGGGGCCGAAAACCGCGTCCACGCCCATGGCCCGCACGGCCTCGATGTCCTGCTCCGGGATAATGCCCCCCGCCACCACCAACACGTCGTCGAGGCCAGCGGCGCTCAGCAGCTCCATTATCTTCGGGAACAGCGCCTTGTGGGCCCCCGACAGCACCGACAGGCCCACCACGTCGACGTCTTCTTGTAGCGCCGCGTCGGCGATCATTTCCGGGGTCTGGCGAATGCCGGTGTACACCACCTCCATCCCGGCGTCCCGCAGCGCCCGCGCCACTACCTTGGCCCCTCGATCGTGGCCATCGAGCCCGGGCTTGGCCACGAGGACCCGGATCTTGCGTTGGGTCACCCTCGCACCTCCGTCCGACAGGGGTCGTCGGATTGTAGCACACCGCCGGCTGCCGGCCGTGCACCGGCTCTACTCGGTTCGCAGGGCTCGGAGGGGCTTCATGCTGGCTGCCCTGAGGGCCGGATACACGCCGCTCACGAGGCCCACGGCGGCGGCGAAGGCCACGGCGAAGACCAGGAGCCACACTGGCGTCACCGTCACATGGGGAATGTCCTCGACGGCCGTGGTCCCGCCGGTGTTGGTGATGACCAAGTTGCGCACCACCAAGTCAACGGCGAAGCCGGCCAGCCAGCCCAAGGTGGCGCCGACGACCCCCCCCACCACGCCGATGGCCCCCGCCTCGGCCAGGAAGATCCGCAGCACGTCCCGGTTCGTGGCCCCAAGGGCCTTCATGATGCCTATCTCCCGGGTGCGCTCGTAGATGGCCATGGTCATGGTGTTGGCGATGCCGAAGGCGGCCACCAGGAGGGCCACGGCCCCCAGGCCCCCGAGTACGGCCTGCACCACCAAGCTGATCTGGTTGATGCCCTCGAGGACATCCTGGGCGCTGAAGGTGTTGAAACCCATGTCGTCGATGCGATCCTGGGTCTGGCGAACCCGCTCAGGGTCCGATACCTTGACCAGCACCGTGGGGTAGCTGTCCCGGGCGCTCCGGCGGCGGCCGGTGAGCCAGCGGTTGTACTCCTCAACGTCGCCCAAGGGCACGAACACGCTGAAGTCGTCTTGGGAGCCACCGGCGGGGTCCAGGACCCCGGCCACCCGCAGCCGCTCCGCCCGGGTTGTCGCCTCGCCACCCTCGTCCCGCCGCTCCAGCTTCAGGGTAATGGTCCGCCCCACCAGCTCCGAGGCCGGCACCGCCTCCGGTTGCCGGCGCCCCCCGGGGGCCGCCCCCCGGCGGCGGCCGGCACTGGCGTCGAACACCCGGCCCCCGACGACCGCCAAGCCCCGACCCACTCGAGGCGCCCCGGCGTCGATCTTCCAGCCCAGGCTCTCGGCGGCCCGGGCATCGATGCCGACCACGGAGCCGAAGTACTCCCCCCGGCGGTACTCGAGGCCAGCCTCCCCGTTGAGGCCCACCCGGGGCGTGACCGCCTGAACATCGGGCAGGGCGGCGATGTCGGCCACGGCCCGGTCGTCCAGGGGCTCGGTGGACCTCTGCCCCGGGGCGGCCCCGGGGCCGCCGAAGGGGTTGCCGGCGGACACGGTGATCACCGTCGCATCTCCGAAGGCGTCCAGGCTGGACATGAGGCTCGTTTGCAGCCCCACCCCCAGGGAGATGAGGATCACCACCGCCGCAGTGCCGATGGTGACCCCCAGGGCAGTGAGGGCCACCCGGGTCCGCATCCGGTTCAGGTTAGCCAGGACGAGGCGCAAGAGATCCGACAGACTCAACCGCCGGGCTCCGGCGGCGGCGGGGGCTGCCCTTCCTCGATGGCCGCCCCGGAGGATGACGGCGTCGGGGGCGACGATGGCGGCGACGCCCCCAGGCCCAGAAGTCCCTTCAAGATGCGCATTACCAAGCTGCCCTGGGGAGCCTCCTGGTCAGGGGCCGCCTCCGGCGCCGGGGACTCCTCCACCAGGAGCGTGAACTCCTGGCGCAGGGTCTGCTCCCTGGCGAAGTCGTCCAGGTAGTGGACGGCCACCGTGACAGCGGTCGAGCCTGGCGCCTTGGGCTCCAGGGTGGCATCGATCACGTCGACGCTGCCGGCGTCGAGGGCGCCCACGTAACGGGTGCCGTCGGTCACGGCCACGTAACGGGAACCAACGACCTCCACATTGCCGACGTTGACCCGCCCAGTGCCGGCATTCACCAGCTCCACGCTAAACCTCACGGGCCGGCCGACCAAGGTGCTGGTCACGACGTCAACTGGGTTGAGGGTGAGACTGATGCGCCGGGCCACCAGCAGGGAAATGACCTCGCTGGACTCGTGGACCTCGCCCTTGGCGTCGGTGAAGGCAAAGCCGACGCCGAGGGGATATACCCCCGGCTCCGCGTCCCCCTCCACCACCATCTGCTGGGTCACGGTGCGCCGCTCCCCGGCAGCCAAGCGATCCAGATAGCGCACGTTGGAGGTACCCACCGGCGCGAAGGGCCGCAGGTCCGCGGCGGCGCCGGCGCCCGTGCCCCCCAGGACCAGCTGCACTCCCTCGGCGGCCCGGGCCCCCACGTTGACTAGATCCAGGGCCAGCACGAACACCTGCCCGGGGTGCAGGTCCGCCACGGTGCCGGTGGCCCCTTGGCCGCCGGCTCGGGTCTCATAAGAGGCGACCAAGGGCATGGGCCCGGACCCCATACCTCCGGCCACCAGCACCCCAAGGGCCCGGCTGTCGGTGAACCTTTCGCCGTCGGGGCTGTCGTACCGCAGCTCGAGGGTCTGGGTCGCTGCCCCCGGCTGCGACGGCTCCGAAGCCATCACCTGCAGCACCAGGGTAGCCGCCGCCCCCGGAGCCAGACCAAGGGGCGGCGATCCCCCCGCTCCCACCAATGCCAGGGGGCCGGCCAGGGGAACAGCCACGATGTTCCGGGCCTCCCGACCGCCGCTGTTAACCAGATCCAAGGCCAGGGTGAAGGGGGTGCCCGGCACGACCCGTTCCGGCAAGCGGCTGCCAGTCACCGCCACCACGGGGCGGGTGGCACCGGAGGACACCTCGATGCCGATTGACGTGCTGTCGGTGTAGCTGCCGCCATAGGAGTCGTCCCAGCGCAAGGCGATGCCAAGGCGGTACACCCCGGCGGTCAGGCCGGACGCGGCCCGTAGCCGCACTTCCCGCTCATCGTCGTCCCCCTCATCGAGAGAATTCCAGAACAAGTTCGCCCCCTGGTCAGTTGGCAGAAAGGCATCACCGCTCAGGGCCAGGGAGATGTTCTCCGCGAAGTGCTCACCCCGATTCGCTACCTTCAGCCGCAGGGTGAAGGACGAACCGGCGGCGGGGCGGTCTGGGTCCACGTCGTAGTCCTCGACGACGATGATGGGCCGCTCCTCATTGGCCAGACCAGCCGGGGCGGCGGTGGAGGTGGCAGCCGGAGCCGACGTGGGAGCCGGAGGCGAGGTGGTCGGCGGCGAGGTGGCCGGC
>CAZXNP010000197.1:0-4513 GCA_964642035.1 uncultured Anaerolineales bacterium
ACCTCTTCGCCCACGAGGATCTCGAGGAACTGGCGACAGGACCAGTCCTCGTTCTTCCCACGAAGGGTCGGGGGTCCGCGAAAGAGGGTCAACTCCAGGCGGCTCCTCACCCGCGCCTCGCAAACCCCTCGGCTGCCTCGGGGAGGCCTCCTGGTCAAGGCCGCCGAGCCGGACGAGGACTCAGCCGGCGCCGCCTCGCTTGTCCCTGGGAACCAACCTGGGTATAATCGCCTGTAGTAGTGACTAAAGGCGATTCACCGCGAGACGCTGCATGACACCACCCGAGGACCTGGACCCAGGCTTCCAAGCACCCGAGTTGTCGCCCTCAGAGCCGTCTTCGCCGGCCTCTGCCAGCTCCACGGCCGTGGTGGCGTCCATCGACCCGGCCTGGCGAGCTGCAGTGGCCGCCTGGCTGACGGATATCTCCGCCGGACCGGACGCCGTAACAGTGGATACGAGCTGTGCCTACGAGCGGTTTGTGGGCCGATTCTTCGAATGGCTACCGCCTGGTCATTATGTCAATGGTGGCACCGTTCGCGAATGGCTCGACAACGTAAGCGCTCAACCGGGCCACAATGGCAAGGCTGCCGCGGCGTCGACGGTGAATCTCCACCTAGTGGCCCTCAGGTCCTTCTGCCGCTGGGCCGTACGGGAGGGCCACTTGGACCACGACCCCACGGACGGCATCCGGGGCCGGCGGCGCCGGGGCGTCACCAAGCATCACAAGAGAGATGAGCTGACCGCCAACGAAGTACTCGCCCTGCTGGCGGCCTGCCGCGAGGACGAGAGGCCGGTGGCGGCCCGAGACGGGGCCATCATCGCGCTGATGGCGTACACGGCGGTGCGCACCGTGGAAGTACACCGGGCGGACCGTGGGGATCTCCGGACCCTCCGGGGCCGGCGGGTGCTGTGGGTGCAAGGCAAGGGCCGGGACGAGGCCGATGAGTACGTCGTCATTCCGGCGGCCGCGGAACCGTACATCAGGCGCTGGTTGGCAGTGTGGCCGGTGGCTTCGGGCCCCCTATTCGTGAGCCTCTCCCGTCGCAGCCACGGCCGGCGTCTGTCCCGCAAGGGCATCCGGGAGGCCATCAAGGGACGTTTCGCCGCCGTCGGCATCACGGAGCACACCAAGACTACCCACTCCCTGCGCCACTCCGCCATCAGCGCCGCTATTCGGAATGGCGCCACCCCCATTCAGGCCCAGTCCATGGCCCGCCACGCCAACCTGCAGACCACGATGATCTACTACCATGAGGCGGAGCGGCTGGAGGATCCGGCGGAGGATCTGGTTCACTATCGGTGAGACCTCGGATTCCGCCGCTACGGCCCTGGGGACCAGCGGGCATGCCGGCGGTTGTACCCTCACGGGAGCTTTGTCGTCCGCCCTGCAACACCGCCAAGCCCCACTAGCGTCGGCGCGAGAAGCTCGACCGGCCCCAAATCTCCGTCGCAATCAGCAGGACCGCAATGATGACCCCGGCGGCGGCGATCGCCCCTCCGGCGAGTACGCTCCGGGGCCGGTACCGCACCACGACCTGGCCCGCCGGCGCTGCGAGGGGAACAGCCTGGATACCACCATTGGCGCGATACACTTTCGCCGGCGCGCCGTCGGCCTCTGCCGCCCAGCCAGGGGCATGGGCCTCCGAGAGCACCAACCAGCCACAGGCCGGCGGCTTCAGCATCACTAGCCTCACATTCGGGCCCTCGTCGGCTACGGACACCGTGGAATGCCCCCCCGGGGCGGCGCACCGGGGGCCCGGGAGGGCTCCTAGGTCCTCTGCGGGCACCTCCACGGCCACGGTGCGGCGTACGTCAAAACCATCGCCGGCCACTAGCTCCAGAGCGGCCTGCTGACTGTCGACAACGTGGCCATCAGCAACCATCCAACCCCGTCCCGGGCGGTCCGGAACCTCGTACACCCGAATGCCATTGGCGAATCGCACCTGCTGCAACGCCGGATCATGACGAACCCATGCCCCAATCACGAGCCGGCCATCGGCAACGCAGACGTCGGGTTCCGGTCCATCGTAGTCGGCCGGGAGATCAGAATAGACGAGGAAGTCGCGGCCACCACTGTCGGCGACGGGGGCGAAATACATGGTGCGAATGGGGCCCAGTTCCTCGCCCAGCACGGCGTATGCAATGTGCACCGACGGATCCTCCGTCGGCACGAGGTGGAGCGCCACGGCGCCGCGGGACTGGACCCGGACATCGACGCGATTGAGCCCATTGGCGCTTACGTGCAAGGGCCGAGAAACCCTCTCGCCTCGTGCCAGACGGCGCACTTGGGTGCACGGGGCCAGGGGGACTATGGCCTGGGACTCGGGGGGCAGGACGTGGGCCGACAGCACGTAGCCCACGTTTAGCATTTGCAGCAGGACCAGCTTGGCGCCGCCGAAGGTTACCATATTCGGATTGGAGTCGACCAGACCGTTGCCGCTGGGAACAGTCAAGGAGCCAACGAAGCCTCGATAGCTGCGCCGGGCCGAGGAGGAGTATCCCCCGACATCGTCTAGGCCGACGCTAGGCGCCACAGCGGGCACGAGCACCAAGCGGTCGTCCTGATACGCCGCGATCCGGAAGTTGGAGGCGCGACGTTGCGCCATCAGCCAGTCCAGGGGGGCTACCCGCGGAAAAGCATCCGCCGTCGCCGCCGACGGCGTGTAGCCATGGCCAAACAGGAACAGATCGACGGCTATCACGGTCAACACGGCCGCCTGGGCGGTGCGGCTCTCGTGGTGACGCACCCAGTGGACAAGAGTGGCGATCGACAGCCCCAAGAGCGTCAGGGCGGCTACCACGCCGCCGGCATCCTCCTCCACGACGTGGGCCACCACCACCAAGACGGTTGCCAGCGTGGCCGCGGCAGCCGCCGCGGCCTGGAAGAGGCGCCGGCGCGTGGCTCCACCCAGCTCCGGCGCCGATAGCCCCAGGCCGACCATCAGGGCCGCCGCCAAGGGCCAGACTCCCAACCAGCGCATCAGCCCGAACATGTTGACCCCAGGAATCCGCGCCAGCACCCATGCCGCCGGTGATCCAATTGCCATCATGGCCACGGTAATGGCCAACAGCGTTGCCCACCGAGCCTTGGAGTCCCGGCGAGCATAGGCGGTTGCCAGAACCAGAAGGAGGGGCAGGATGCCGAAGTAGAGGGCCATCTCGTTGGCGTTCTGCGCTCCCCGGTAGTCCCCGGCCCGCGGGTCACCTAGGAACCATGGCGCCACCAACGTGATCAGCTGGCGAGGCGGCACCGCGGTGTCGCGCAGAGCCTCGACACTGAAGGGCACCCGGATCGTGTCTGCGGCTTGCTCCATGCCAGGCACCAGGGTTATGGCGCCGATGGACGCACCGAGGCCGGCGATCACGGCGGCGAACACCAATCCCCGACGCCGACGGGCGGCGCTCATTCCGCCCAGCCGGCCCCACCCGTAGAGCGAGAGGCAAACCGCAGCGCAGAGAGCAGACTGCGTCTCACCTCCCCGATCGGCCATCGACGCGGCAAGGCCGCCCAAGGCGGCCGGCCACAGCCGATCGCGCCCCACGGCGTGCTCCCAAGCGGCGGCCACCGCCGGTAACCACATTAGAGTTCCCATGCGCCAGGGGTACGCGATCCAGACCTGCTGATATCCGGCCAGCATCCAAACCAGGGCGGCGCCAAGGCTAGCGAATCGGTCCCTGACCAGGGCCCTCATCCACACGTACATGAATAGGCCGGCCAGCCACAGCTGGAGCGCCACCTGGACCGCGAAGGCGTGGAGCGGCGACAGGGTGGCGACCAAGAGCCAGAGAATGGGGTTGAACACCTCGGTCTGGACGTCCCCCACCATGGGATGACCGGCCATCACCGACGGGTTCCACAAAGGCAGATGCCCGGCGCGCAGGCTATCGGCGATGAAGAGACGGCTCGAGAACTGCTGCACGGGATCTCCGAGCAGCGGATTGGCCGGCGGGCCGAGAGTACCTTGCCACGGCAAGAAGACGCCCAGCGTGTCCAGCGGTAGCGCCGTCCGTCCCGGCAAGAGACCCTTGCCGATCCCGCCCGCGGCCACCGCCATGAGGGCGAGGGCAACCGCGAGATCGCCCCGGAGCAGGGCGCGACGGTCTCCCGGCCGGCGACGGGTCACTTCGGTCGCCGCCTCGGGTTCACCCGCGGCCTCGGGACCGCACTACCCCGGTCGCCGCCATGCCTCTACAGATGGGCGCTAGACGGGACGCATACCACAGCTCTGCGTGGCCCATGTGGGCCAAATAGCCGCCTTCGGCGAGGGCCTCCTCCGATGTCTCGAGGTAAACTTCGTATCTCAGCATGAGATGCTCCTGGCGGGCCAGCGGGCGGCGCCGCGGCGCCCCCGGCCATGACGATCTTGCCACGTCTTGGTCCCCGCCGCTGGCTGCGATGGTGGACTCCGTGGGCACCTGGCGGCGCTTCGCCGCAGCAGGTTGCCCCTGATACCATCTCCAACAGTCCTCGCCAGAGAGCGGCACGACTCGAAAACGAGGAGGCGCAGCCTTG
>CAZXNP010000198.1:0-4511 GCA_964642035.1 uncultured Anaerolineales bacterium
ATCCGGGCGCGATGCGCAGACACCCCGGCGGCAGGTGTCCGTGGGCGAGCGGTGCATTTCCACCTCGCTCCAGCTGGTTCCGCCGGCCCCGGCCACATCTATTATCCCCACGCCAGCGCCGGCCAGCTGCCGGGCGACGGCGCCTGAGATGCCCCAGCCAACCTCCTTCACGATCACCGGCACCGGAACTGCCCTGGCTACCTCGGCTATCCGGTCCAGGAGGCCAGACCATCCTGTGTCGCCCTCCGGCTGCAAGGCCTCCTGTAGAGGGTTGAGATGCAGGATCAAGCCGTCGGCCTCGATCATGTCGATAGCGCGGCGGCAGTCGTCGACGGTGAGGCCATAATTGAGCTGCACCGCGCCTAGATTGGCCAGGAGGGGAATGCCGGGGCACAGGTCCCGCACCCTGAAGGTGCCCCCGGCCCGGGAAGACTCGATGGCGGCCCTCTGGGACCCAACACCCATCGCGATGCGGCGCTCCTGGGAGGCCTCGGCGAGGCGACGATTGAGTTTCTCAAGGCCGGAGGCGCCGCCGGTCATGGACGAAATGAGCAGCGGCGCCCCAATGTCCCGCTCCAGGAATCGGTCGGCCAGGGACACTCCCTCGAGGTCGATGTTGGGGAGAGCACAGTGCTCGAATCTGTAGCCCTCGAGGCCCGTGGTGAGGTGCGAGGCGACATCCTCGTCCATGTTGATGCGCACGTGGTCGAGCTTGCGCCGGGCCGTAATGCTGCTGTCCGTCATCGCGTAACCTCGGGCCTGGACTCGGTGTTGCTGTGGTCGGGCCGACCATGGGGCCGGTTCGGTGACACGGCGCCCGTCGAAGCGCCGCCAGTATGGGGCCCAGCCGCCTGCCTTGTCAATCGCGCCGTTGACCCCCCTCGGCCTCATCCCTATACTCTTCTGGCCGTGGCTGGAGGTGCCGCTCCGGACCCTGCAAAAGAGGGAGATGCAGATGGCAACAGCCCAGAACGAGGTATTCGAACGGGTTCGTGACATAATCGTTGAAAGCCTTGGTGTCGAGCCCGGCAAAGTGGAAATGACAACCCACTTTAGGGAGGACCTGGAGGCCGACTCGCTGGACCTCGCCGAGATGATCATGGACTTCGAAGACAAGTTTGAGGTGGGGAACATCAGCGAAGAGGACGCGATGAAGATCGAGACCGTGGGGGATGCGGTCAACTACCTTGCGGCGGAACTTGCCAAGGCGTGATTCTTCGTTTCCCTCGCCCCGGGCCGCGCCTGGAGAGACCGGCGCGGCCCGGGCGGTTTAACGCGGATATGTGCCAGAACTGGTAGGGGCGATGGGGCCATGTATCCCGGCCCGGTGATCGGGGTGGATGTTGGCGGCACCTTCACCGATCTGGTCATGTTGACCCCGGGTGGCCTGGAGATGAGAAAGCTGGCCTCTACGCCCCGGCATCCGGAGCGGGCCGTTTTGGCGGGGGTCCTAGACCTCGATGCCGCCGCCCACGCCGCGGTGCGCCACGGCACCACCGTGGCCACCAACGCCCTCCTGGAGGGACGAGGCGC
Organism: uncultured Anaerolineales bacterium; assembly: GCA_964642035.1. Taxonomy (GTDB): domain Bacteria; phylum Chloroflexota; class Anaerolineae; order Epilineales; family Epilineaceae; genus CAZXNP01. The sequence goes on from CAZXNP010000198.1 coordinate 1,534, forward strand.
CCGCACCGCCTTCGCGGTCACGGAGGGCTTTCGCGACCTTCTTGCCTTGGGGCGGGGTACCCGACCCGGGCTCTACGATCTCGAACCCCAGGCCCCGGACCGCCTCGTGCCCCGGGATCTGTGCTTCGAGGTGCCCGGGCGCTTGGCGGCCGACGGTACCGTTGTCCGGCCCCTCACCGCCGGCGAGGCCGCCGGTGTCGCTGCCCGGGTTGCCGCTACTGGCGCCGACGCCGCCGCAGTGTGCCTGCTGTTCAGTTTTCTGGACCCGGCCCATGAGGAGGCCGTGGGCCGGGCCCTGGCCGAGGTTCCCGGTGGCCCCGGGCATGTGTCCCTGTCGGCGAAGGTGCTGCCCGTCTTCCGCGAGTACGAGCGGGCTGCCACCGTCGTGGCGAACGCATACGTTGGACCGCTGCTGGAGGAGTATCTGTCCCGCCTCGCCTCGGGCACGGAGCCCCGGCAGCTTCGGGTCATGGCCTCCCACGGTGGCACCATCGAGGCCCCGGCTGCCGCCCTCCGGGGGGCGGCGACAGTGCTATCCGGGCCCGCGGCGGGGGTGCAGGGGGCCATGGCGGTGGCCCAGTCCTGCGGCGAAGATCACGCCATCAGCCTCGACATGGGGGGGACGTCCACAGATGTGGCCTTGTGCCCAGGGGAGGTGCCCTTCCGGGCGTCGAACCACGTGGGACCATGGCCTGTCTACTTGCCGGGGGTGGCGGTGGAAACGGTCGGGGCGGGCGGTGGCTCCATCATCACCGCGGACAGCGCGGGAGCCCTGCGGGTGGGGCCGGCAAGCGCAGGCGCGGATCCGGGTCCGGCGGCTTACGATCGGGGAGGGCAGGTCCCGACCCTGACGGATGCCCACGTCATCCTGGGGCGACTGCCGGCGGACTGGCCCCTGGCGAGTGGCCTGCGCCTCAGCCGGGACCGGGCCCGGGAGGCCATGTCGGGCGTTGCCTTCCCTTTGGGCTTGACCGTCGAGGAAGCCGCCGCGGGGGCGGTTAGAGTGGCGAATGCGGTGATGGAGAGGGCCATGCGGCGGGTGTCCGTGGCGGAAGGCTACGATCCGGCCAATTTCACGCTGGTGGCCTTCGGTGGGGCAGGGCCCCTCCACGCGTGCGAGCTAGCCGCGGCCCTGGGAATCAGTCGCGTCCTCGTCCCCGTCCTGCCCGGCGCCCTGTCGGCCCTCGGTCTTGCCCTGGCCCCGCCACGGGCAGTGGCGTCGCGATCCGTCCGGGGCCTATGCGGCCGGAGCATGGGGTGGAGCGGCATCGAGGGTACGTTCAAGGCCCTGGGCAAAGTGGCCCGGGGCAGGGCGTCTGCCCCTGGTGGCCCGGGGGGTGCCTCGCCCCCCGAGGCCTTGGAGGTGACCTATCTGGCCGACGCCCGATATGTTGGCCAGTCGTGGGAGCTGACGGTGGAGTGGCCGCCCGAAGGCGACGTGGTGACGGCCTTCGAGACTGCCCACCGGCGCCGATTCGGCTACACCAGGCCCGGCCGCGACGTGGAGGTGGTAACCGTGAGGGCTCGGGCCACGGGGCAGCCAGCGGCAGTGATTCCAACGGGCGCTGCCGTCGCCGCGGTCGAGGGGTTCCGGGCGGCGCCGACGAAGACCCTCCTCGGGTCGCTGGATGGTTCCCAGGGCTATGCCCCCGTGCTGACGCGGCCTGGCATCGTTCCTGGACAGGTGATCGCGGGCCCCGCCCTCATCTGCCAGGAGGATGCCACGACGTATGTGGACCGCGACTGGGAAGCCCGGGTTGGCCCCATGGGGAACCTGCACTTGGTGCCGGGCAGCCAGATCTAGTTAGGGTTAGATTAAGCTTCGCCGCCGCCCTCTCTGGCGACCGCCGGCCCCTGTACCGAGGCCGTATCCGGCGGACAGGCGGCTCCGTTCTCAACGTGGGCACGGGACCGATGGCGTCGGCTTCCCGCGCTTGCACATGGAACGGCATCCAGCACGGGTTGGTGCCACGGCCAGGGCGCTCGGCCGCGGGCGCCACCTGATGCCCCAGACCCGAAAGGAGCTGGATGACGCACCTAGACGCGCGCTTGCTGGGTGAAATCCGCCTCAGCCTGGATCGGTCGCCAGTGGACATCAGATCGGCGAAGGCGCGGGCGCTGTTCTGCTATCTGATTGCCACTCGCCAGGTCCATTCCCGGGACAGGCTGGCCGGGTTCTTTTGGCCCGACGTCCCTGAACGGAATGCCCTCGCCAGCCTCCGCACGGCACTGTACGAGGTGCGCCGCGGTCTTGGCCCCGGGTCAGGGCGCTACCTGATCGTCGACAGGACCCGGATATCCTTCGCGTCGGGGGCAGCCTACAGCCTCGACATCGACATCGTTGAGGCGGCTGGGCCTGAGGCGGGGGAGCCCGATCGCGGGGTTCTGGAGGCCGCCGTGGCGGCCTACGGCGGGGAATTCTTGGCCGGGCTGTCCGTGCCCGACAGCTACGACTTCGAGGACTGGGTGTTCCTCGAGCGGGAACGACTCGCCCAGCTCATCCTCGGGGCCCTCTGTCGCCTCGGGCGGGCATACGCCACCGAGGGGGACTACGACCGCGCTGTGGCCACCGCCCGAAGGGTCCTAGGGGTGGACCCACTACGGGAAGACGTGCACCGGTCGTTGATGGAGTATCTGACCTACGCCGGCCGGCGCAGCGAGGCCCTGGCCCAATTCGCCGCGTGCAGGAAGCTACTCCACGATGAGCTTGGGATTGAGCCCTTGGCCTCCACCGCTGACCTACACCGGCGCATTCTGGCCGACGAGCTGGTCCCCCGCCGCGACGACATGGGTGGCCTCCAAACACTCCGCCCCTTCACCGGGGCGGCCATGCCAAAAGAGTTCATGAGCATGAACGCCTATCTTGGCGCCTTCCCTATCGCCGAAGCCCTCGCGAAAGGAGCCGACATCGTCCTCACGGGCCGTGGCGTGGATAGCGCCGTCGCCGTGGGCGCGTGCATATATGAATTTGGATGGGC
>CAZXNP010000199.1:0-4454 GCA_964642035.1 uncultured Anaerolineales bacterium
TTGCCGTTGCCAATGGCGACGGCCGGGCCCCCGCCGCCGAGGGCCCGGCCAGGGCGAGGGACGCCAGCACCACGAAGGCCGCCCCAACCCAGCTGGCTGTCCTGTTGGCGGCGGGGTGGGGTCTCGCGGCCACTCTGTCCATCTCCTCGGTACCTGGCGCACCGCACCGTGCGCCGTGGCGTTGTACGCAATTGTATCATCGCCGCCGCGGCTGGGGGGCCGTGATACAATCGGCCCCATGCGCATTGCCGTCGACGCCATGGGGGGGGACTACGCACCGGGGGCCATGGCCGCGGGGGCGCTGCAGGCGGCCAGGGACGGCGTGCCCGTGACCTTGGTCGGCGACGATGTGGCCGTGGGGGCCGCCATCGACGCTGCCGGCGGCGGCGACTCCCTCCTTCGTGTGGCCCATGCCCCCGACGCCGTGGATATGGATGATCCGAACCCGGCGGCGACAGTGCGGGCCCGCGACGGGCTTTCCATTTCCCTGTGCATGGGCCTGGTGCGCCGCGGGGAGGCTGATGCCGTCGTGACCATGGGCCACACCGGGGCGGGCCTTGCCGCGGCGCTGCTGCGCCTGGGGCGGCTGCCAGGGGTGCGGCGGCCGGCCTTGGCCGCGCCCTTCCCAACCCGCCGTGGAATGTGCGTTCTCCTGGACGTCGGGGCCAACGTCGACGTGAAGCCCCTCCATCTGTTCCAGTTCTCGGTCATGGGGGCGGCCTACGCCCAGGGCGTCCTGGGGGTCGCCGAGCCCCGGGTGGGCCTGGTGTCCATCGGGGAGGAGGCCGGCAAAGGCAGCCGTCGCATCCAGGAGGCATGGCCCCTCCTGGAGTCCTCCAACCTCAACTTCGTCGGCAACATCGAGGGCCGAGACATACCCTCCGGCGACGTTGACGTGGCGGTGGTGGATGGCTTCACAGGCAACGTCGTCATCAAGTTCGCCGAGGGCCTGAGCGGTCTGGTGGTCGACATCCTTAGGGAGTCCGCCACCGGGGACCCCCTGGGGTTGGTGGGCGGGCTCCTGCTGCGCCCCGCCTTGGGCCGGGCAAGGCGCAGGATGGACTACCGCGCCTATGGGGGGGCGGCCTTGCTGGGGGCCAGGGGCATGGTGGTGATCGGCCACGGCCGCTCGGACGCCGTGGCGGTTCGCAGCGCCATCGACGTGGCCCGGAAGGGTGTGGAGAACGACGTCGTGGGCGCCATCGCCGCCGGCGTGGCCGCGGGGCCCACCTCGTGAGGGTGGTGTGCAATCTTTCCCTGGCCAGGAGGCGCGGCCGCCAGGCCACGGTGTTGTCCATCCTCGGTCTCGCGGTGCTCGGTGTCGGCCTCGTGTTCAACTTCAGGGGCCAGGCCGCCTACGCCTACGCCGCCCTCGTCCTCGGCTCCGTGGCCAGCTGGACGGGCATTGCCCTGGCCGACAAGTGGGTGCGGCGGCCCCGGGCCGACATGGCCCTGGACGCCGGCCTGAAGGGCGCCGGACGCGCCTTCGTCCTGTACCACTGGGTGCTCCCGGCGGAGCATGTGCTCCTCGCTCCCTGGGGCCTGACGGTGCTGCTGCCGAGCACCGTCGACGGCCCCGTGACGATTCGCGACGGCAAGTGGCGGGAAGAAAGGTCCCTGGGGCGCAGGTTGCTCATCCTGGGGCGGCGGCCCTTGGGAAACCCGCCCCGCATGGCGGCCGCGGAGATCGACGTCCTGGCTCGTCGCCTGGTGGCCGATATCCCCCAGGCGGCGGAGGTGCCGATGGACGCCGTGTGCGTTTTCATCAAGGGCGAAGTGGCCATCGAGGGTCAGGACCCTGGGCTACCGGCTGTCGCCCCTCGGGACCTCCGCCGGTGGCTCAAGGGCCAGAAGTCGCGGCCGGCCCTTGGCCCCGCCCAACGTCGCGCCCTCGAGCGGGGCCTCGATGCCATGGCTGCCGAAGCCTTGGGGCAAGGGGCCCAATGAGGGCCACTACAGGTTGCGGTGCGGCTCCTACGGCGCGGTGGAGAAGGCGCCCCAGGCCGGGTAGCCCCCCGGTGCCGACACGACCACACCGGCAATAGGGCCGCTGCCTCGAAGTTGTCGAGCCGCCTCGGCGGTGGTGAAGGCCACGACCCCATCTTGCCGCGCCACGTGGTAGCGGATCTCGTCGACGGGGGACACCTCAAAGGGCACCTCGGCCAGGGTGAGGTAGTAGGTGATGGCCCGGCGCGGGCTGCCGCGGCCTGGCCAAGGGACTGACTTCAGGTCGCTGTCGACGAGGACTGGCCGGCCTTCGCGCGACATATCCGCCGCCACGGCGGCCATGTCCAGGAGCAGGCTGTTGTCGCGGCCGGCGTCCAGGGCGGCCTCGACCCACAGGATGGCCCGCGCCCCCGGCAGAGCCAGGGCGACGCCGAAGGCCAGGGCAAGGACCCCCTGCCGTCGGGGCACCGCCGGCAGGACCTCGGCGGCAACTACACCGGTGGCGACGCCCAAGAGGGGGATGAGCATGCCAAGGTACCTGGTCTCAAGAAAGCCGTGCCACTCACTGTTCACGAGGGGGAGGATGGCCAGGACCACCGCTGTGACCACCAAGGGCAGGCGGCGGCCAATGGGCTCCTCGCCGCGACCCCGGGGTGAGGAGCCACCGGCCACGAGGACCACGAAGACAAAGGCCACCACCGCCGCCAGCGCGACACCCGAGCCCGCAGGGGCCCCGGCCACGTCGAACCCGCCCACCACGGCGCGCCCAAACTGCATCATGGCGGCGCCGACCCCCGCCACCCAGCCCTGTGCCCCCGGATCGTGGACGAGGTTGCCCGATCCCCGGGCCTGATCGAGGGTGTCGAAGCCGGTGCGGAGGTTGTATAGAATCACGGGGCTGTAGGCGGCCACGGCCGCCAGGACGGCAAGGTACGGCCCCGACCCACTCATGGTGCGGCGCCGTTCCCGGTCAAGGAGGAACCACGCGGCAAGGCCGGCCAGGAACGCGATCACCGACGGATGGGACTGGAGGGCCAGGCCTGCGGCGCAACCGGCCGCCAGCCACCAGCGGCGGCGCTGCCCGGTGGTAGCCTTCAGCAGCGCCAACGCCGCCAGGGTCGTCCACAGGGGCGTTGAGCTGTTGGACCAGGCCACCCGGCCCCCCACCAGGGCTTCGGTGAAGCTCGTGGCCATCACGAGGCCCGCCACAGTAGCTGTCACGACCCGGGCGCCGGGCCGGGCCACCATGGCGCCCAGGGCAAAGGTGGCGGCCACGGCCGCCAGGCTCAAGGCCATGGCCACGCGCCGGGGCAGCTCAAGGGACGGGCCGGCGGTGCGCAGCGCGGCAGCCATGAGGTAGGGCCAGAGGGGCCCATCGTAGCTGTCGGTGTGGGTCAGGGGCCGAGCCCCCTCGAAGGCGATGTCCCACGCATAGGTCACCTCCGCCGACTCATCCGTGATCTGGGGCACGGTCTGGAGGTGGAGGCCCCGGATCCCTGCCGCCAGGGCCATCACGGCCAGCGCCGCCACGAGCATATTCCGCCGGGGGGAAGGGTCGGCCGTCACGGCTTCCCTGGTCGGTCGGCATATGCCGCGGCGGCCATGACCCGCCAGCCAGGCCGGGTCACCACGGCGATGGCGCCGTGGGCAGCGAGCTCCGCCGCCGTCGCCCGGGCCACCACCAGCACCAGGGGGCCCCGGGGGCGCCGGGCGAGGTGCCAGCGCATCTCGCTAACATCGGCCTGGGATGCCGGCACGCCCTCGAGGGCCAGCAGGTGGGTGAAGGCCCGCTGGGCGTTGCCGCCCCCGCCCAGGCCGATGTCCCGGAGGGCCTTGTCGACGAGGACGGTTGCCGCCGGGTCACCGGCGGCCAGGTGAGCCACCAGGGCCGCATCCTCCAGGAACGGGGCGTTGGTGCGGCCTGCCCCTCGCTCCCGGGCATACAGCCGGGCGGTTGGCACCACGGGGTATGCGATCGTGGCCGCCAGCACCGCCACGAGGGCGGCTCGATACAACCGGCGATGAGATCCGCCCCAGCGCCGCCAGAGGGTACCCGCGGCGGTGCCCATGGCTACCCAGCCCAGGACGACCAGGATGGCCACGTAGCGACCGTCGTAGAAGTTGTCATAACTCCGATTGACTAGGGGCAAGATCAGCACCGATGCCCCCGCCATGGCCCCCACGAGGCGCGGCCCGGTCACCAGACTCACGGCCAGGGCGAGCAGCAGGGCTCCGGCGTACACTACCTCCGCTGCCCCGGGGCTGGCGGCCGCGGCGGCCCCCGGTCCCAGGCGGTCCCCGGGACCAGCGCCGGCCATCCGCCCCACCTGTCCGACTAGGGCCACCGCGTTGGTCACGATGGCGCCCGGGCTGTGATCCCGGGCGATGGGCTGATCGGCGGCCGTGGCGGCTCCAAGGGAGGCCAGGGGGCGCTGCAGGTTGAACACGACCAGGGGGGGGAGGGCGGCCCCGAAGGCGGCCCCGGCGAGCCACGCCCCCGGGGCGCG
>CAZXNP010000200.1:0-4413 GCA_964642035.1 uncultured Anaerolineales bacterium
CGGCGTGCTGCGGGTGACCTCTCCGGCCCGTAGTCCCCGAACCGGCCCGCCACCATCGCATCCGGGCCTCGGGACGCCCCGCCGCCAGCCACCCCCACGGCCAAGGCCACCACCGCCGCCCCCAGGGCCACCAGCACCCCCTGGGCACCGCCTCGCCGCGGCCCGCTAATCGATGGCGCCGGCACCTGCCGCCGCGGCGCGCTCCCGCGATCCCGAACCCTCGTTCGCCTGAGGGGCGACAACCAACCCTGCCTTGGCGGCCCGGGCCGCCTCTTCCGCCCGAGCCGCCTCTTCCACTTCCGCCGCCGAGACCGCTTCCCGGTTCCGGGACCGACCTCCCCGGGACGTCTTGGACTCGGTAATCGGCACGGGGTAGCGGCCGTCGAAACAGGCCATGCACCATTCGCCATCACCAGCCACGCACTTCCGCAGGCCGTCAATTGTCATGAACGCCAGCGAGTCGGCAGTGAGGTGCTCGCGAATCTCCGCCTCCGACATCCGGTTGCCAATGAGCTCGTGGGCGTCGGGGGTGTCGATGCCATAGAAGCAGGAGTGTCGAGTCACGGGGCTGCCCACCCGAACATGGACCTCCGTGGCCCCCGCCTGGCGCACCATGCGCACCAGCTTCCGGCTAGTCGTGCCTCGAACGATGGAGTCGTCCACGAGCACCACCCGCTGGTCCTTGAACACGCTCCGCAGGGGGTTGAATTTGAGCCTGACGCCTTCGTCCCGCCGGGGCTGATCGGGGCTGATGAAGGTCCGACCCACATAGTGGTTTCTCACAAGGCCAAACTCCAAGGGCACCCCGGCGGCATGGGCGTAGCCCAGGGCGACGGCGGTGGCGGAGTCCGGCACCGGCACCACCACGTCGGCCGCCACGGTGTCGTTCTCGGCTAGCCATGCGCCTGTGCGCTTTCTGACGTCGTACACCCTCTGACCAAAGGTGATGGAGTCCGGGCGGCTGAAGTACACGTACTCGAACACGCAGTGGGCGCTGCGGAGACAGCCGCTGCGAACGGAGTTCAGGTCCGGGTGGGGCATGCGTTGGATGTCAGAGCCGGAGAACACGACAACTTCCCCCGGGGCAACATCGTCCTCCCGGTCGGCGCGACAGATGTCGAGGGCGCTGGTCTCGCTGGCGACGACCCAGCCGTCGTCGCCACGACCGAAGCTCATGGGGCGGATGCCGTGGGGGTCCCGAATGGCGTACATCCGATCCCGGGTGAGCAGACAGGCGCTATAGGCGCCGGACACCTCCCGCTGCATGGTCCTTATGGCCTCGATCACGCCCAGGCCCCGCTCCATGTGATGGTAGGCCAGAAACTTGACCAAGAGCTCGGCGTCGTTGGTACCGGCAAACTCCACCCCGTCGGCCTCGAGGCCGTCCCGCACTGCCCAGTAGTTGGTCAGGTCGCCGTTGGAGCACAGGGCCATGACCGGGCCCCCCAAGGTATCCACCCTGTGAGGCTGGGCGTTTTGGATTCGGTTGGCCCCCTGGGTCGGGTAGCGCACGTGGCCGCATGCCAGAGGCCCGCGGAAGGCCGGTGACGGCCGGTGCAGGAACACCTGGCGCACGTAGCCGATGTCCCGGTGGGTGCGAATGCGATCCCCATCCGAGATGCTGATGCCGCACGCGTCCTGGCCGCGGTGCTGCATCTGAAACAGGCCGTCGATCACATCCGGCAGGGCATCCGCTTCCCCGTCATAGCTGATGCCAATGACGCCGCACATGTCCGCCCCCTCTGCCGGCCCGAAGTGCCTAAGCGTAGCCCCTCCGAGGGGAGCATCCAAGGCTCGGGCTCTGGTACAATTGCCCGCCATGATCACGCCACTGACCCCCTCCCAAGCACCCGTCCGCCCCCAAGGGCAGCGCCCCGTCGGGGAAGGCCGCCGCGCCCCCATCGCCATCGCGCTCCTGGCCGCCATACTCGTGGCCGTGGCCGGCCGGCGCCCCGGCGCCGGGGAGACGCGGACCCCCGGACCGGTGGCCCCTGCCCTAGCCGCTGCCCGGGCTCCGGCCACCGCCGGCTCGGCGGCCTTCCCCCACGCCCCTGCCATGCGGGGTCGCCTGGCCTACGCCCGGACCGATGATAACGTGTGGAACATCTACGTGGCCGACGCCGACGGCCAAGACGAGACCCGCGTCACAGCCGTGGACGATACCTCATGGCAGGAACACGTCCGCTGGTCCGCCGACGGCTCGGCGTTGGCGTACGACCTCTACCCCGGCGATGCCACCTACTCGGTGTGGCGGGTGAGCCTCGACGGGTCCTCACCCCTCCGAGTCGCCATGGACGGCAACCTCACGGACCCGGCCTGGCGCCCTGCGGCCGGCGGCGAGCTGGCCTTCGCGAAGCGGGAAGGCCGCGACGCCGCCCTGCCCCATGACATTTACCTGGCCGCTGGCGACATCACCTCCGAGGACGCAAACTTCCGGCCCCTTGCCGCCGCTCCCGGCGTGGATGAGCGCGGACCGGACTGGTCCCCGGACGGGACTCGACTGGCCTATGAGCGGAAAACCGAGGACGGCGACTGGGACATTTGGGTGATGGACGCCGACGGCGGCAACTCCCACCCCCTCGTGGCCCTGTCCGAGACCCACGAGCGCGTTCCCCGGTGGGAGCCCACGGGCAGGCGCATCGCCTTCATTTCCGGCTCCTTTCAGCTGGGCGTCGGCAAGTTGATGGTCCTTGACCTCGACACGGCCAAGTTCCGGGCCCTCGTGGAACCGGCGGACGGTCCCCTAGCCTGGTCCCCGGACGGCGGACGGATCGTGTTTCACAACCCGCGCATCGACGGCCCGACGCCTCTGGCTGGCGAGTCGACCGCCCAGGACGACAGTCAGGTGGGCCTCTACCTGGTCGACGCGGACAGCGGTGACATCTGGCGCCTGAAGGGACCGGCCGGCGGCCGCGGCGGAAACACGGAGTACGGCGGCTACGCCCCCGATTGGTGGGCCCCGGCCCCGACCCTCACTCCGACGCCTACCGCCACCAGGAACCGGTACCTGCCCGGCCGTATCGCCCGTCTGCCGATGGCCCTGAATGGCGCCGACACCAAGGGCCACACCGCGACACCCACACCGGAGGCCTCTGCGACGGCCCCGGGGGGTGAACCGCCCTCGCCGTCGCCCATGGCCAGCGGTGAACACACTGCCACGGCAGCGGCGACCGCCGCCCCCGTCACTCCAGGTCCGTAGACGGGGACTCCTCGTCCAGGAAATCCTCCAGGCTACCCAATAGATACGGCGGCACCTTGGCCACCAGGCGGGTGCCGGACTCGACGAACCGCTCATCTTCGACCACCCCGTGGCTATGCACGAGGTGCACCACCTCGCCGGCCTGGTACGGAACCGTGGCCGTCACGGGCACCAGGCGCCTGGCCAACTCCCGGTCGACGGCCTCCAGGAGAGCCTCCAGGCCATCGCCTGTGGCCGCCGACACCGGCACCAGGTCCGGGTACAAGTCCGACAGGGGCCCCGAGTCAGTGACGCTCACATCGGCCAGGCGATCGATCTTGTTGGCAGCGACGACCATGGGGCTGTCCGCGAGGCCCATATCCCTCAAGATCCCCTCCACCGCTTCCGCTTGGCAGACGGCGTCCGGATGGCTGACATCGGCAACATGGAGCAGCAGATCCGCCTCCTCGATCTCCTCCAGGGTGGCCCGGAAGGCAGCCACTAACTGGGTGGGCAACCGCTGGATGAAACCCACCGTGTCGGTCACCAGGGCCGTCCGGCCGCTCGGCAGACCGATGCGCCGGGTCGTGGGGTCGAGGGTGGCGAACAGCTGATCGGCCACGTAGATCCCCGCGCCGCTGATGGCGTTCAGCAGGGTGCTCTTGCCGGCATTGGTGTAGCCCACCAGGGAGACAGTAGGCAGCCCAGCTCGACGACGCCGACGGCGGTGAAGGTGGCGTTGGTTGCGGACATGCTCGATCTCGCGCCGGAGGGCCTTCATGCGCTTCTGGATCTCCCGCCGGTCGATCTCCAGCTGGGTCTCGCCAGGTCCCCGGAGGCCAACGCCGCCGCCGGTGCCCCCGGCGCGGCCGCCGGCTTGGCGGGCAAGGGGGGGCCACATGCGGGGCAGGCGGGGGGGGCGATACTCGGACTGGGCGAGCTCCACTTGGAGCATACCCTCTCGGGTTCGGGCATGCTGGGCGAAGATGTCCAATATTAGCGCCGTCCGGTCGAGGACCATGCAATCGAGGGCCTGCTCGAGATTGCGCTGCTGCCGGGGCATGAGGTCGTGGTCCAGGACTACCAGGGCGGCCCCCACTTCCAGAGCAGCGGCCTTCACTTCGTCCACCTTCCCCGAGCCGATGAAGGTGGCAGGGGCGGGCTTCTCCAGGCGGTTGCTGGGGGGGGCCACCCCCGGCAGACCGCCCGGCGCCGCCCAGGGCTCTCGCTCCTCC
>CAZXNP010000201.1:0-4376 GCA_964642035.1 uncultured Anaerolineales bacterium
CCACGGCCTCCGGTCTATCCGCCGCGGCGGCGGCGGAGACGGCCGCGCCCATCCGGGGCTGGGGGGCCGAGGTCCGGCTGGTGCGGGCCGCCCTCGGCGTGCCCGGCGCGGCAGAGGAGGTGATCGCCGCCGCTGGCGATCTCTTCGGGGGCCTGGACATTCTTGTCAACAGCGCTGCCAGCTTTCAGCGCCGGCCGTTTCAGGACATCTCGGCCGCCGATTGGGACCACGTCATGGCGGTCAACCTGAGGGCGCCCTTTCAGCTCATCCAGCATGCGGCCCGGCTCATGGGGCCGCGCCGCGCCAACGGGGAGCCCGCTGGGGTCGTCGTCAACATTGCCGACTTGAGCGGCGAGAAGCCCTGGCGCGATTACGTGCACCACGGCGTCAGCAAGGCGGCCCTACTGCACCTCACTCGCGGGGCGGCCCTGGCCCTGGGACCCGAAGTGAGGGTCAACGCCGTGGTGCCCGGGGCGATCCTGCCGCCGCCGGGGGTGGAGGCCACCGACGAAGCCTGGCAGCGGCGTGGGGAGCGCCTCCCCGTGGGCCGCCTGGGCGCTGCGTCCGACGTCGGTCGTGCCGTGCGCTTTCTGGTCGAGGAGGACTTCATCACCGGCGAAGTGCTCCATGTGGACGGGGGCGAGGGCCTGCTGTCCGGACGACCTTGACTTACTTGTCTTGCCGGAGGCGCACTACCTCGACGCCCACCGAGCGGGCGAAACGCACCGCCCCCGGCTTCTCGACCTTCACCCGGGCCTCCACCACCGCCGGCTCCTCCAGGCAGATTGAGGCGATGTCGTTCGCCAGGGCCTCCACCGTGAAGCGCCCAGCGGTCTCGGCCCGGGCGATGGCGCGCTTGGCGATGGTGCGGTAGTTCGCGCTGGACTCGAGGCTGTCGGCCTCGCCGGCGGCGCGCAGGTCGGCGGCCACCTCGATGTTGATCAGGATGTCCTGGGGTTTCTCCCGCTCCCAGGCGTTCACGCCGATAATGCCCCGGGCCAGCAGATCGTGGATGAATATGGTGTCCGTCTTCCGTATCGTCATCACTCCTCCAGTCCGCGATTGATGTGGCTCAGAAACTCGCTCCGGGTCTTGGCGTTGTCCCTGAAGCTGCCGAGCATGGCGCTGGTGGTCATGGTGGCATTGGCCTTCTTGACGCCCCGCATGGCCGAGCACATGTGGACGGCCTCCACCACAACGGCCACACCCCGGGGGGCAATGGCCTGGTCAAGAAACTCAGCGATCTGCACCGTCATTCGTTCCTGGACCTGCAGGCGGCGGGCGTACATCTCCACGATCCGCGGAATCTTGCTGAGGCCTACCACCTTTTGGGCCGGCAGGTACGCCACGTGGACCCGGCCAAAGAAGGGCAGAAGGTGGTGCTCGCACAGGCTGTAGAAGTCGATGTCCTTCACAATCACCATCTCATCGTACGCCACGTCGAAGAGGGCGTCGTTGATCAGAACCTCCGGGTCGACTCGATGGCCGGCCGTGAGCTCGTCGAACATGCGGGCGATTCGCCCGGGGGTTCGCTGGAGGCCCTCCCGATTGGGATTTTCGCCGATGGCCTCGAGAAGGGCCTTGACAGCTCGCTCGGCTCCTTCGTGGTCCTGGCGCCCGTTCTCCAGGTCTTCCTCAGGCGATGCCTTGGTTGTGGTCATGAGGGCCTCCTTGGGGCGCCTAGGTGCGGTGGAATCAGCACTACGTCGGGCCGCGGCCGCATCTCCCGGTCCGACGGCCGAAACCGGTCGGCGATGGCCGCCATCGTATCGCCGCTGCCGGGGTGGACCAGATCTGGGGCAATTTCGGCCAACGGAATGGCCACGAAGTATCGCTCCTCGATCTCCGGGCTCGGCACCCGGTGCTCACCAATGCGCATGACCGCCTCGTCGTACAGGAGCATGTCGATGTCGATGCTGCGCGAGGCGTATCGGTCGGCTCCTCGGATCCGACCGAGCTTGACCTCGACGCCGGGCAAGGCGTCGGTGACAAGGACCGGGGCCGACAGTTCGGTGTCCAGGGCGACAACGGCGTTGAGGTAGTTGGGCTGGTCCCGGCCTCCCCAGGGCGCCGTCTCGTAGACGCCGGAGGCGGCCACGACCTTGCCCAAGCGGCCCAGGGCCACAACACCGGCCACGAGATTGTGCTCCGGCTTGATGTTGGACCCAAGGGCCAGGTAAGCCCGATGGGTCACGGCTGTGGCCGCGGGGGCTGGACCGGCCCGCGGGAATCCTGGGGCTTCTCTGCCACGATCACTGCCCCAAGAATACCACTGGCGCGCCATGTTGCCGGCGGGGCATCAAGATTGCCGAAGCGGCGCCGTCATGGTAGCGTCGCCTCTGGTTGCTCCCGGGAGGATGCGCTTGGACATCCAGGACGTGGCGCCGGATACGGAGGGGACCTCCCTCGGGTGTCTGCACAACGAACAGCCGGACGGCCCCTCGACGGTGATCGCCTGGGGCTGGACCTGGCTGCCACCAAGGGCCTTCTTCGGTAGCCATGGGTAGCCCCGGGGATGTCGCCACGCCGGCAGCCCTCGACGTGGCCCGCTTCCGCGTGGCGACGGACGGGGCGTTTCGCCTGACCGACATCGATCCAGCGGACACCCAGGGCCTGACGGACAAGGGAGCCGCGAGGGATGCCCTGGCGGCAAATCGACGCCGGGCCGCGGAGCTGCAGCAGCGGCTGTACGCCGAGTCAACCCGGGCGGTGCTCTTGGTCCTGCAGGCCATGGATACCGGCGGCAAGGACTCCACCATCCGCCACATCACCGCGGGAATCAACCCCCAAGGCTGTCGAGTGGTCAGCTTCAAGGCGCCGTGTCGCCACGAGCTGGCCCGGGACTTCCTGTGGCGGATCCACAAGGAGGTTCCGGCCAAGGGCACCATCACCATCTTCAATCGCTCCCACTACGAAGACGTCCTGATAGTGCGGGTCCACGGTTGGGCTCCCGCCGATCTCATCGAGGCGCGGTACGAACACATTAACGCATTCGAGGCTCTCCTGGCCGACCACGGCACCCGGGTCATCAAGGTCATGCTCCATATTTCCTCCGATTACCAGCTCGAGCGCCTGAGAAGGCGCCTGCGCCGCCCTGACAAGCACTGGAAGTTCAACCCCGACGATCTGAAAGAGCGGGAGCGCTGGGATGAGTACATGGCCGCATACGAGACCGCCCTTCAGCGCTGCTCTACCCCCCATGCCCCGTGGTACGTGGTGCCGGCGGAGACCAGGTGGTTCCGGGATCTCGTCGCGAGCCAGATCCTGGTGAACACCCTGGAGCATATGGCTCCCCGCCTCCCTCCCGCCGACTTCGACGTGACGGCCTTCCGGCCGGAGGCGCTGCGGTAGGGGCGGGCTGGTGCCTCTGGTACAGTTGATGGCCTGGGCGATGGGCCCACGGGCTTTGATGGTAACCCGGTCAGGGGGCGGGGGCGGCGGTGGACCAAGAAGCGAATCGGACCGAGGAACTGCCTCGGCCTCCCTCGGGGGCCGAGGCCGACGGCCGCCTGGCACCCCCAGACCCCGGCGCGCCGTTGGTGGATCTCGCCGCCCCTGAGCTGTACATCAATCGCGAGCTGAGCGCCCTGGCTTTCCAGCGCCGGGTCCTGGAAGAGGCCGATGATCCGCGACACCCCCTCCTGGAACGGGTGCGGTTCCTGGCCATCGTCGACTCCAACCTCGACGAGTTTTTCATGGTCCGGGTGGCTGGCTTGCAGCAGCAGATTGCCGCCGGAGTCCCGGACGTGTCCGCCGACGGTCTCACGCCTGCGGAGCAGTTGGCTGCCGCCAGGAAGGAGGCCGTGGCGATCATGGTGGCTGCCCGGCGATGCTTGCACGGCCTGCAGTCCAGCCTTGCGGCGGCGGGCATCGAATTGAAGGACTATTCGCTCCTCGGGAAGAAACGCCGCAAGGCCGTTGACGCCTACTTCCACGAGGTTGTGTTTCCGGTCCTCACGCCCCTGGCTTTCGATCCCGGCCGACCTTTTCCCCACATCTCAAACCTGAGCCTCAACTTGGCGGTGACGGTGCGCGACGGGTCGGGCGAGGCGCGCTTCGCCCGGGTCAAGATCCCCGGTACCCTGCCGCGCCTCGTGCCCCTCAAGCGGTCCTCGGGCGGTCATCGCCGCGATGGAACCGTGCCCCGGCGCCACTCCTTCGTGTGGCTCGAGCAGCTAATCGCTGCCCATCTGGATGCCCTCTTCCCGGGGCTCGAGGTCGTGGAGGCCCACCCGTTTCGCGTGACCAGGGATGCCGACACCGCAATTCAGGAGCTGGAAGCGTCCGATCTTCTGGAGACGATCCGAGAGAGCGTTCACCGGCGCCAGTTTGCCCACGTGGTGCGGCTATCCGTGACCGATACCATGCCTGCCGCG
>CAZXNP010000202.1:0-4374 GCA_964642035.1 uncultured Anaerolineales bacterium
TTTCTCTAGCTTTGTATCTTACGTTTCCAGTATCAAAGTCACCTTCCATAGCTGTTTTGATAGGTGATCTATCAAAGTACTTCATACCATTTGGTACATCAGTAATAATGAAAAACTGATCAGGATCAGTTAAGAAATTGTTCACTCTGTAACCTTGAGGAACCATTCCCATAGATCTGATAGCATTGATATCATTATCAGCTGTAGCTGTTCTACCTTGAGAAGCCATTAGTCTCTCAGCTGTAAATTGAAGAGCTGAAGGAATAACTAATTTTAATCCTTTTGCTGCAATCAATAAACCTCTTTCGTCAGTCATTTCAGCGATGTCTATTAAAGACTGCTCTAATGACGTTTCGTTAAGGTCAGCTTGTACTGCTAACGTATTCGCAACGTTTCCAGCGATTGTTGGGTGAGATCTGCTAAACAGAACTACGCCATCACCAGATTGGAATGTAGTAAATCCATTCACAAGAGGTGTTACCGCTTTTGTTTGTTTAGTCTGAGCCATAGATCTTGCTAACGCTTTTGTATATCTAGACGCAAGTCTATCATACAAATTGTCCTCGATTGCTTCTTCAGTAATCGCGAACGCTAACGCAACAGTTTCCATAGTGTATCTTGCTGTGTATGTTTCTTGAGCATCGTCAAACACTACACCAGAACCTTCTGGTTTAGTTTGTGCTTGGCCGAACCCAGATAACATTACTTCTTCTTCAAACGCTCTGTCTGAAGATTCAGTAGCATAGATCTCAGCATGTTGGTTTTCGTATTGTTTATACTCCAGGCCGAAAAGGGCGTTTAAACCTGGTTCTAGTTCTTTAACTAGTTGTCCTCTACTTATTGCCATAGTTTATCTCCTTATACTCCTACAGTACCCTTCAAGAAGTGCTCGTTAATGCTGCAAACAAAGTTTGCGTTTGTAGCGTACGTAGTCACATTTGAAGTGTTATTGTTTTCTGCGTCTTTAGTCACACCAAGTATTCTCAATTGAGCTGTACTTGTAGTAACCGTAGATGCGTTTAGTTCAGACTTGGACTGAAAGTTTGCTGTAGTCCCAGCCGTAACTTCGATGTCCGCATTCAAGAAAACAGATGTTAACGCTAAAGCAGCGTTAGACTGAATCTCAAATCTTTCATACGGGTCATCTGATATAAAACCAACAATGTCCGTTGCCGTATTTGAAGCTTTCAAATGGTTAGCGAACGTTGGCTTGTTTGTATTGGCGTCGGTAAAAAACACACCAGTAAGTGTACCGATTAAAGTATCACCTGCAGCCGCTTGTGCAATTGTTGCAGTGTTGATTGCTTTTACAGCATCGTTCTGAAAAATTGCCGGGGCGCTAGCAGCGATATTATATTCTGATAGACCTTGGTTATCGTTATTTTGACCAACTTTACCAATTGCTCTCATTCCGAATGGAGCATCTTTGTTAGTTGCCATGTTTTTTTCTCCGTTTGTTAGTTAATCGTTGGTCTAGGAATCGTTAAAAAATTAACTTTTCTTTGTACCACCGAAGTTTACACGAGTTTGTCTATCGATATTGATAGGCATACTCTTATGCTGTTGTCCTTTAAGATCGTGATCCATTGCTTCAACGACTTGCTCATGTTTCTTTTGATAGTGAGCATTTCTTTGTTGCGCGATCTCAACAGGCACTCTTGCCAGCAACAAGCCACCAACTCCGATCACTCCAGCGTATTTGCCGTCTTCAACTCTTGGATAATCACCGTCAGGATATTCATCGGCTCTTACTAATTCATAACCAGATCTTAATCTGCCCTGAATATTCTTAGCATCGTTGAAACCCATGGTTTCGGCTCTTAGCCACCTATGTTGAAAACCAGTAGGCGCTGGTGGTGCATCTAAATTTGATGGTGGAGTCCAAACTTTTTTCTTAGAGCTCTTATCTCTAGTTTGGCTCGCACGGGAAGTTCTTGTTTCGTCTATTTTTTTCATATGCTTATACCTCCTTCGTGATTTGACTTAATTGTCTTGCATACTCTTCGAGTGGCACACCTAATTTTTTAGCGATTGTTTGCTGTGATGGCGTGAGTCTCACAGTCTTGCGACCTGGTCTTACACTTCGCTTCGCTTCAGCTACTATTTGTGTAGGTTTGGTCGTAGGTTTAACCTCTGTTGTACCAAATTTATTAGGAAATTCAAGTCTTATTCTTTTATCTATTTCCGCATAATATTCGTTACTATTAGGATCAAAGCCTTCATCTTCAGTTAATTTCTTATGAAGATCAAATGCAGTGTATGTCATAGCACTATCTTTACCAAACCACTCGTTTCTAGAAGCCCATTCTTCCGCTCTTGGGTCTTGCGTAGGTTGTTTTGATTGTAATGCTTGATCAAGAGTTGGTCTAGCTTCTGGTTTAGCTTTAGCTTGCTCTTCAGCTTTTGCTTTAGCTTCTAACCATTGTGCTTTTCTAACTCCTACTTCAGATATTTCTGCCATTGCGTCAGCTTCTGCATTTACATCGTTAGCTTCTCTAGCTTTTGCTAGTTTGGCTTTCGCTGCATCTAAACCTGCAGTAATACTTTTTTCAGTGGCATCAAGAAAACCTGGTTCTAATTTTCCAAGTTTTGCTTCTACTGCTTTTCTGTTTGCTTCAACTCTTTGAGC
Organism: uncultured Anaerolineales bacterium; assembly: GCA_964642035.1. Classification (GTDB taxonomy): domain Bacteria; phylum Chloroflexota; class Anaerolineae; order Epilineales; family Epilineaceae; genus CAZXNP01. The sequence goes on from CAZXNP010000202.1 coordinate 2,630, forward strand.
GTAAGTGATAGCGGCTTCTTTTTGTCTTTCCGCTTCTCTCCACTTCTTCGTAAGTTTAGCAATTCTTTTTTTAACACCATCGCTGTATTCACCAAGTTCATCTTTTGGTTTTTCTTCTTCAGCTTCAGGTTCTTTTGTTTTTTCTTCTTCCTTGGGTTCTTCTTTTGTTTCAACAGGTTTTGTTTCCTCTTTAACAACTTCACGAACATTCGGATTTTCAACTGTTTCTTCTTTTTGTTCGACAACAGCTTCGTCTTTTGTTTCTTCTATATCTACATCAACTTCATTTCCTGAAGTATCAATAGGAACGTTTCTTTCAACGTCTTGCATAGTTATCTCCTATGTTAGTATTGATGGACGATATCTTCTGGATTTTTGATGGTAGCTAGAACTTCATCGTCGTTTAAAAGTCTAACTTCCCCACCGTCGATCATGATTCTGCTTCCTGCATATCTTGCAAAAACTATCCAGTCGCCTTTTTTACACCAAGGTCCTTCTGGAAATTTGTCTTTGTCATAACAGTGTGGTCCCATTTCTAAAACGAGTCCGCAGTTTGATCCGACTTGCTGTCTTTCTATAGTTTCTTCTGATAGGAATAATCCACCTTTTGTTTTGGCTGCCATTTTAAAAGGTAAGACTAATATTCTCCAACCGGTTGGTTGAGGTAATTTTGTAGATTCTTTGTTTTGAATTTTGTCTAAAACTTCTTTTTCTTTTTTTTCAATATCTTTGTTTTCTTTTTGATATTTTTCTTCTAACGCTAATTTAGTTTTCGGTATCGCGTTTGAATCTGATAATTGTTCCGTCTTCATTTTTTTGCTCCTTCTTTGGTTCTAGCAGGTTAGAGATTTCCTGTGAAATTTTTAAATAGGCATGTGCCTGTCCTAACATGTACTTATATTTTTCCATATTGTCAACCCCACCACCTATCATAGTATCACCTAATCCTTGGTAAGATTCTTTTAAGTACTTTTGTATTTTATCTATTATTGTTACTGGATCTTCCATTATTTAACATACCTTTCTATTACTTTTATTTTTTCCTCTGCGTCTACTATGACCTGTAATAACTTATCCATTTCATCTAAATGCTGTGGATGTTCGCCTATTCCTACAGAGTTCTTAACATATATGTTTAATGTTGCAATAGACTCAGCTATCTGTGCTTCGTATCTTTTTTTTAATGCTTCTAACATCACGTTTTTTTCCCTTTCCTGATTGCTTCTTTACCTTTTTTAAATATGCTAGCCACCTTTGCCTTACCCATAACTTTGGCTCTCTGTTCACCAACCGTAAGTATTTGGATTTTTCTTGCAAAAGGTTTGTTGATTCGTTTAACTTTTGCCACAGTTTTACGAGCGTCCGTAGGGGTCGCAAACTTAATACCAACAGTATCTTTAGGATTTTCATCAGTATAGAGTCTCCTCCCAGAACCTTTTGGTTTTTTACCTGTGCCTACTTTAGGATCTTTTCTTGCCATTCATAACTCCCTTTAAAGCTTTAGCTTGTGCAGCGTGTGTTTTAGATGCTTTCTTCAAAGCCTTAACTACTTTTTTGATAGTCTTCTTTTTCTTTAACATTTCCATCTCCTTCTTGCTTGACGTAGTCTAGAGTTTGGATCTCTTGCTGCTTTTGGGAATTTTTTCATTTGACCTGCGCTTCTTGCGCAATAAGATTTTCTTCTCTTTGCCGCAGCGGACCCTTTTTTAACTTTACCAGTCACAGCTGTTTTTAATTTAGAACCG
>CAZXNP010000203.1:0-4353 GCA_964642035.1 uncultured Anaerolineales bacterium
CGGAATCACAGTTGGCCACGTCAGACCGGTTGAACACGAGCGTCGGCGATCGCCGGCGCCCTTCGGACGGGGGGACTTGTCGCCGGCAGGGAGGAGCCCCGTGCCTCGCTTGACGCGTTCCATGGTCCTCGCGGTGGCGGTTCTTGCCGCCGCCGTCGCCGGGTTGGCGCCGGGGCCGATTCTGTCGGCCGTGGCCGCCGTGGTGCCCGGCGAGATTGCCGGCCGCCGGCCGGCGGCTCCCACCTCCGCCTTCTATCATGGCCGGCCCTTCTACTATGGTGCCCAGGCGCCCCAGGGTATGCCCGTGGCGGCGTGGCTTGGCAACGAGCCCATCGTGACGGGCACGGTGTTCATGTCGGGCACCCAGACCTTCTACAACTTACTCGTCCACGGCGACGACCCGGACACCCCTGAGGTGGAGGGTCCGCAAGAAGGAGATCCCCTCCGATTTCGCCTGGGCGGGGTGACGACCAACGAATCCCAGGATTTCAACAACAACGAAAACCTGGCCCTGGACCTCCACGTGACCAAGTTGGAGGCCTGTGTCGGAGCCTACGACGACTTGGATGCCGACAGCCGCCACGACGCCGGGGAGCCCCTCCTGGCCGGGGTGGACATAAATGTTCTCCAGTTCGTGATCGTACGCCATTACACCACCACTGGTGACGAGGCCACCGAGCCCAGCTGCGCCCTCCACGATTCGGTTCAGACGGTGGTGCGGGCAGTGGACTGGCCTGTCGGCTTCGACCCCGGGGGCAGCTCGGCGGTGGCAATCACCCAGACCCAGGGGGCCTACGAGGTGGAGTTCCCCTTCGTGCGCTCGGTGACGGTGACCCCCGGGCCGTCGATGAGCCCCACGGACGTGGTGCCCACGGACACGAGCACTCCGACCCCCACGGGACCAACCCCCACCGTTGCTCCGGCCAGCGAGACTCCTACCCCCAGCCCCAGCCCCTCGCCGTCACGGACGGCCACGGCCACCGCCACTGGTGCCGGGACCCCGGCCACGGCCACCGCCACCCAACCCACTGCCGAGGCCACGACGCCGACGGCAACCGAGGCGGCCACCTCCACGTCGCCGGCCACCATCACCGTCACACCGTCTCCGACGCCGATTCCCACCGACGTCTCGATCATTGTGGTGAACAGCACCGCGGACCCGGGCACGGTGGGGGATCTCGAGGTGACCCTCGATGAGGCCATGCGCCTGGCCACGGGGCGTCTATCCCCCAGTCAGCTCAGTCTGGTGGAGCGGCAACAGCTTCTGGGGTTCCCTGGCGCAGCCTCAACGGACCTGATCCGATTCGAGCGGCGGGTGTTCCCGCCCGGGGGCAACGCAACCATCACGATTCAGCCGCCGGCCATACCGCCGCCCCTCGCCGGGGCGCCCAGGACCCTGGCTGACATCGGAGCCGTGGTGCGGCGTTCTGGCTTGCCGGAGCTGTCCACTGGGGGCGACACCATTGACGCCTCCGGCCGGGGGGTAGTGGTAGCCGCCGGCCTCGGGGGCGATCCCTTCGATGGCGTCGTAATCTCGTCTGACGGCAACAGTGTCCGGGGTCTCCACTTGCGCAACTTCAACGCCGGCCTCGTGGTGACGGGGGAGGCCGACGGAAACGTCATTGGCGGTACCGGCCCCACGGACGGCAACCAGCTCGTCAGCAACATCGCCGGCCTGGTGGTCACCGGCCCCGGGGCCCGCGACAATCGGATACTGGGCAACGACATTGGCGTGGATCGCGCCGGCAAGCCCGAGGGCAACGCCACCTACGGCGTCCTGATAACCGCCGGCGCCACGGGCAACGTGGTCGGCGAGGCGTCGGCCCCGAATGTCCTCAGCGCGAACTTCCTCGACGGCGTGGCCGTGCTGGGGGAGGGAAGCCGAGACAACAGGATCGTGGCCAACCGCATCGGCACCAATCTGGCCGCCACGGAGTCGATTCCCAACGGCACCGGTGTAGTGGTCGCCAGCGGGGCGGCCGGCACGGTGATTGGTGGGCCCGGCAGCGACGGCAACATTGTCAGCGGCAACGTGGCTGAGGGCATCTGGATTCAATCGACGGGCACCCGGGGCACCGTCGTCCAGGGCAACACCGTGGGCGCCGCCGCCGACGGCACGACGCCCTTGGCGAACGGCGGAGCCGGAATCCTGGTCAGCGATGGGGCCCGAGGGAGCCTCATCGGTGGCACGGCGCCCGGCGAAGGCAACCGCGTGGCTTTCAACGGCGAGGCGGGGGTACGGGTTCGAGGTGGCTCCACGGTGCGCCACACTATCCGGGGCAACAGCATCACTGAGAACGCCGGGCCCGGCATACACCTGGACGACGGTGGCAACCAGAGCTTGGTGGCGCCGGTGATCACCATGGTGGACACCAGCTCCGTGGAGGGGGTGGCCTCCGCCGGCAGCATGGTGGAGGTGTTCTCCGATACCGCCGACGAGGGAGCGACCCTCGAGGGGGTGGCCCGGGCCGCATCCGACGGGCGCTTCCGCCTGGACAAGATGACGCCCTTGGGGGGGCCGCGGCTGAACGCCACCGCCACTGACCCCTTGGGCAACACCAGCGAGTTCGGTGGCGTCGGCCCGGAGCCCCCAACCGCCACGGCTTCGCCGATCTCCACCGCGGGCCCAAGCCCGACTGCCACTCCCCACCTGCGGGGGCGGCTCTATATGCCCTTCCTGCTCAAGGACCAGACCCTCTTCACCAGACTGAGGCTCAACCCGGCCGCCTCCACTGTGGCGGTGGGCACCATACAGACGCTGGAGCTCCAGGTCCTTGGGGCGGAGCATCTCTACGGCAGCCAGATCGCAATTGCCTTCGACCCCTTGCGCCTGGAGGTCATCGACGAGGACCCGGCCATTCCGGGGGTCCAGATTCTGCCCGGGAACTTCCCCGCCGCCGACCGGAAGTTCAAGGCCGAGAACATCGCCGACAACGCGGCGGGGACGATCCACTACTCCTTCACTCTGATCGGCGAAGATGAGCTGAACGGCGACGGCCTCATGGCCACCATGCGCCTGCGGGCCCTGGCGCCGGGCCACGTCGAGATCGAATTCGAGAGCGTGGCCTTGTCGGACCCGATGGCCTTGCCCTTGGACGCCAGGTACACCGGCGCCGCGATGGACATCCTGGAGCCGCCGACGGCCACCCGGTCGGTGCCCACGGCGACGTCCCCGGCTAGCCCCACGCCGCCGGCCACGGCCACCGCCACGCCGCCGCCTTTGGCCACGGCCACCGCCACGCCGCCGCCTTCGGCAACTCCGCCGCCCGGGACGCCACCGACGGCCACGCTGCCGGTGCCCACGTCCACTCCAGCGACGCCCACGGCCACGGCGACGCCCACGGTCACGGCACCATCCACGACGACGGCACCGGCGAGCCCCACTGTGCCGTCGACGGCAACGCCGCCCCCCACCCAAACAGCGGTGGCAACGGCAACGTCGCCGGCTTCTGCCACCCCGCCGCCGTCCCCGACACCGGACGGCTGCGAGAGGCCCCTGGTGAACGGCGGCTTCGAGACGGAGGCAGCCTGGACGATCCGGGGTGGCCGCCCGCCGCGGTACGTGGCCCAGCCCCGGCACGGTGGCGAGGGCGCCCTGCTCCTTGGCGTCTTGCCCGGGGAGCCCAACGACCTCAGCTACTCCACGGCTTGGCAGCCCGTGGCCGTGCCGGCCGATGCCCGCAACATGACGGTGTCGGCATGGGTACGGCAGCGGGCAGAGCCCGGCGGGGGACCCGACCGGCAGCTGCTCCTCGTCTACGACGTGGACCCCGCCCAGAACACGACTGCCCAGCGGCCGCCGGTGGCCATGGTCTTCGGGGAGCACGTTGACGTGGATGCCTGGCAGCGCCGGGCTCTGACGATAGACGTCGAGGCCTACCGGTCCCAGACCCTGTGGATCTACACCACGGTGGTCAATGATGGCTTTGCTGGTCGGACATGGATGGTGCTGGACGACGCAGAGGTGGTGTTCTGCCCATAAGAGCTCGGCAGAAGGGCCCCTGCGGCAGTCGGCCGCCGCTGCACCCGTCCGGGACGGCGTCGCGGCGGAGGGCCATGGTGGCCTGTGCCGTGGCCGTCCTGATGCTGGCTGCACCCCGGGGGCGGCCAGCTGGCGCCCAGGGGGGGCCGGGGGACGAAGGCTTCACCGTCCGAGCCGTGGTGCCTCGCTATCTGGTGGCCGGCGGTGAGACGGTCGATGCCGGGGCCCAGGTGCTTTCCCCCGGGGGGGTGCCCGCCCCGGACGGCACCCAGGTCGTCTTCACTGCCAACCTGGGCCTGACCCTCGACCCGGTGAGGGCACCGACTCGGGGCGGCGTGGCGTCAACCCGGCTTCGCCCCGGCGCCGCGGCG
>CAZXNP010000204.1:0-4318 GCA_964642035.1 uncultured Anaerolineales bacterium
TGGCGCGAGGGGGTTTGTGGATGCGGACGGACATGGGGGGTGGTGAGCGGGTGTTCGACAGAGTTGACAGCGTGGGGGTGGCGGTATCCGTTGGGGTTGGCGTGGCGGTGTCGGTGGGGGTTGGCGTGGCCGTGCTGGACGGCGTTGCCGTTGCGGTCGGCGAGGCGGTTTGAGTGGCGGTGGGGCTTGGCGTCGGCGACGGCGTGTTGGATGGAGTCGGGGTGGGCGTATACGTCTTTGTTGGCGGCGGCGTCGGCGACGGCGAGTAGGGCTTGCAGCGCCAGATCATCCACTTCACGGCGGCGTAGCGGCCGCGGCCGCTGCCCCTGGGGTAGTTCCGGGCCCGGTCGAAATCGTCCTGATCGAGGAACTTGTCCCGAGGTGAGTTGGGGCACAGTTGCTCGTAGGGCAAGGGGGCTCCCACTAGGGTCACCTGGTATGGCGGCGGCGTGCACGTGAAGTACACGAAGCGAATGTCCTTGCGGTGCGGCGCCGTTTTCGAGATCAGTAGTCGATCGATGAGGTTGTTGGAGCCATCGTAGATCTCGATGGTCTGGGGCTGCAAAGGCAGCTCCGCCTTGACGGCGTCGCCCCCGAGGTACTTGCCGTCGCACCCAGGGCAGGCCCAGCGGTTCACCCCCACGAAGTCGGGGTAAATGTGCATGGCTATTGTCCACGGCCGTCCGGCTCCGCAGGAGACAGGCGTGGGCTTCGCCGTGGGGCCCGCCGTGGCGGTGGCGGTGGAGGTGGGCGTGGCGGTGGGCTGGGGTGTGTCCGAGGGGATTACGGTGGCCGTCATGGTGGCGGTGGGTGCCGTGGTGGCCGTGGCGGTGGGGGTGCCAGTGGCTTGGGCGCCCCGGAACGGCAACAGCCACGGCCCGGGGCCGATGGGCACCAGGCGAACAGGCGCGGGCGAAGGCCTCGGCCCCGCCACGGGGGCCTTGGGGGTCTCCGACGGCTGGGGTTGACCCGGTGTCCCCAGGGGCGTGGGTGCCGGGAGCAGGGTGGCCGCCGGCCCCGCCCCGGGGGCGTAGGCCTCGGCCGGCACGGCAGCCTCAGCCTGGCGTCCGCGGCCGAGGGCCATCCCGAGGCCGAAGAGGCACAGCAAGGCGGTCGCGGCGAGGGCGCGCCGTTCCGTGGACATCAGGTGGCCCAAGGCACGACATCGCCGCCGGGCTCGTCCCGCAGGTCAGCGCGCGAGGAGGCGTCGCGGCGCCCGGCGGCGTCCCGACGGCAAGCCCGCACCTCTCGGAGCACAAAGGGGTTTCCCTCCGGGCTCCTCGCGCTACCCTTGATACGCAACGAACCTCCGACTCCGGGCACTAGATTATGTTGGCCTATTGTATGCCCGGCTCTAGGTAAACGCAAAGTTGCGTTACCTGAGTGTTAACGGGTCGTGAAGGCAAAAAGGTGCGGCCTGAAAGCAATCTGCGGCTCTCCAGGAGCCCGTATCCGCCGACCATGGCAGCCGTCAGTCTTGGTGGCCCCCTGGGGCCGGGCTACAATTGCGCGCTTTGTGCCCCACGAGGCGGCCGCGCCCTGCACCTATGTGTGGCCGACTCGTCAGGCTGTGGTGGCCCTGGGCCATCCGGCCGAGATCGCCCGGGAGCGTTCATCATCCGTCCATGTCTCGAGAGCCCGCGGGGGGAGTGTCGGGGCCGTGGCCTGGGCCGCGCCGCCGGGCACCCGGGTCCTGATGGGCGGCTTTCACCCGGAGGAACCCCCCGGGGGCGAGCTCTGGCGTGGGCCGTGGCGGTGGCGGCGGGCATCGGAGCGGTGTCGGCGTCGGCCTTTGCGTCAGGATCCCCCGGCGCTGCCCATCCCCGCCAGGCTACGCCTACCTCCACGCCCTCGCCTCCGGCGGGGACGTGGCGGCTGGTCCACGGCCCCAGGCAGGACCCGCTGTGGACCACCAATCCGCCTGACTTGCGGGCCCTTCATGGTGCCGTCGAGGCCGACGGAGTATGGCGCGGATGGGCCGTTGGGGACGACGGGGCCGTCGTGCGATACGATGGCCAAACGTGGGAGGCCATGCGCCTCGACGCAACGCCCCGGACCTACGCCTTTCGGGGCGTGTTCGCCGCGGCCCCGGATGATGTGTGGCTGGTGGGTCGGGCAACGGGTGGCCGCACGTGCGACGTATGCGGCGTGATGCTGCACTATGACGGAACCGAGTGGCGAGAACTCGATCCCTATGAGTACGGGGTGATCGGCCGGGTGTCGCCCTTCAACGCCATCGACCTGCTGCAGACCGAGGACGGTGGCTGGCACGGCTGGGCGGTGGGGGACGACGCCGACTTCGATAACATCAAGGCCATAATTCTCCGCTATCGGGACGGCCAGTGGCGCCTGTGGTCGGGGTCGAACAACATCGCTAAGAACCTGTACGACGTGAAGATCATGTCCCCGGTGGAGGCGTGGGCGGTGGGCGAAGACGGGTCGGAATCGTGGTACCGGGAGGAGGACGGCGTCGGCGGTTGGCCTCGCCTTGGGCACTCCGGCGTGGACACCCTCTACAGCGTCGACCTGGCCGACCCTCTCTTCGGATGGGACGGCGGCGAGGCAGGTCGAATGAATCACTACACCGGTTCGTGCCACGACGACACCTTGGCTACCCAATGCTGGTTCGACAACAAGGCCCGGCCGGTGCGGAATGTCAGCGGCAGCGTGCTGAACATCGACATCTATGCCATTGACCTCCTGTCTAGGGCCGAGGGCTGGCTCGTGGGGGCGCCGATGGCCCGGCGGAGTCTGGTGGCCTATCTGAAGGGCAATCAGTGGCAAGCGGTGCCGGTGGAGGGCGATCCTGGCATCGCCCTCTACGGGCTACAAATGATCGACTCTCGCCGGGGCTTCGCCGTGGGCGAAGATGGGGTCATCGTCGAGTACTTGGACGAGACGGTGCCCACGGCCACGGCCGGCGCCTCACCCACGGCGTCGCCAACTTCCGAGACCACCACGCCAACCCCCACGTCCACTGGTGGCGCCAGGCCCACTGCAAGCCCCAGCGCCAGCCCCACGGCCACCGCCACCCGCAGCCCGACGGCAAGCCCCAGCTCCAGCCCCACGGCCACCGCCACCCGCAGCCCGACGGCAAGCCCCACGGCCACGGCTACTCGGACGCCGGAGCCCACCGTTTCGGTCACGAAGAGCCCCCACGCTTTCGTGGCGTATCTGCCGCTGGTCGTCACCGATCAACCAGCGCACCCGGTCGCTGAACGGGGGATTTTCCCCTGGAGGGAATTGACCCCGGGCCCGCGACCACCTATGATCCGGCGGGCGCAAGGAGATGGGCTCCTCGCTAGCCCCGCACAACCCTAGAGGAGATCTAGATGGCCTTCAGCACAACGAACAGCAAGGGTACGACCTACTATCTGCATCGGAAGAACGTCACTCTGCGCGGCGGGCGCGAGCAGACGATTTACTTCTTCGCTCGTGACGTCAGGGATGGCGCCCTCGATCAAGTACCGACCGGATACATGGTGTCAGAGTCCCGCAACGGGCTGCCCGTACTGAAGAAGGCCTGACGGCGGCTGCCCGCAGTCAGGGGCCAATGAAGGTTATGCATGCGGGCCCCGGTCCGGAGTTGCACCCGGTCCGGGGCTTCGTGCGCCTGGACAGGAGCCAGGCCGCGGCCTGGCGCGGTTACGCTTCCGCCAGCTGGGCGACGAGCTCGGCGGTGGCCGCGACGGCCCCTGGCCACAGGTTGTACACGGTGGCGCCGGAGGTGGCCAGGGCCCGATGCACCAGCACCAGGTCGGCCAGGGCGCCCCTTGGCGCCTCGGCGTAGAGGAAGCGCCGGGCGCTCAAGCCTACGGTGTGGGCCACCAGGAAGGGCAGGGAAGTCGCCAGGGCGACGGGGCAGGCCACGGGGCCCGCGTCGAAGCGGGGCCAAGGCGAGCCCGCCCGCCACGCATCCAGCACCGCCACGTCATGGCGCCGGCACACGGCGTCGATGCCGGCGACCACCCTGGCCCCAGGGGCGAGGGCCACGTCCACAACGGATTGCCGTGCCACGCGGGTGACCGACACAATCCCTGGCACCGCGGCCAGATCGTGGCTCATCCCCGGCGGCAGCCTATCCAGGCGCAAGCGCCACCGGGCCCCGGGACCGGCCCTCCTCTGCCGGCACCCCCCGAGCAAGAAGACAGCCCTCAGCCTCGCGGGGGAGCCGATGCAGTCGGCCACGATGTCCTCTGGATCGAGGGTGGCCTTGAGGCGGGGGGGCGGCCCCGCGCCGGGGGGCGGGGGGGGCGGCCCCCCCCCGGCTGTGTCGCCCCCCCGCGCCGCCACCCCCGCGCGTCTCGCGTGCCCTGGT
>CAZXNP010000205.1:0-4317 GCA_964642035.1 uncultured Anaerolineales bacterium
TCCCCGCCGCGGCGGCGGCTGCCCGGGGAGGCGGCCTGGTGGTCACCCTCCAGAACGGCCTGGACGGCCCCGAGATCCTGGCCAGCGCCCTCGGTGGCCACCGGGTGGCAACGGGGGTGACCTCCGCCGGCGCCACCATGCTGGCCCCCGGTGTGGCTGCCGCCGGCGGCCCGGGCGAGACGGTGCTGGCCGGCCCCAGCGCCCGGGGCGCTGAGGTAGCGGCTGCGGCCCAGCTCCTTACCGCCGCCGGCCTGCCCACCCGCCGGGTGGACGACATCACCCCCTGGCAGTGGCGCAAGCTCGCCGTCAACGCGGCCATCAATCCCCTGTCGGCCCTCCTCGGGGTGCCGAACGGCGCCCTCCTCGACGAACCGGCCGTCCGGACCATGGCGGCTGCGGCCAGGGAAGTGGGGGCCGTGGCCGCCGCCCTGGGCATAGCCATGCCTGAAGACCCGGTGGCCTCCGCCCGGGCCGTGGCCCGGGCAACGGCCCTCAACCGGTCGTCGATGCTCCAGGATCTGGACCGGGGCGCCCCCACAGAGGTCGACGCCATCTCGGGGGCGGTGGTACGCCGGGGCACCGGCGCTGGGGTTGCCACCCCGGTGAACGAGTGGCTGCTCACCGAGGTCCGACGCCTCGAGGCAGGTGCCCGACGCCGTCCCGTCGCCTGGGCCACAAGCCCCGTCACCCAGGAAGTCCGGCCGTGATGACGGCCACCACCCGGGCCGAGGTTCGGTCTTGGCGGCGCACGGCACCCGAACCCGTGGGCTTCGTGGCCACCATGGGCTTCCTCCACGACGGCCACATGTCTCTGGTGCACCGCGCCCGGTCCGAGAACCGGAGCGTGGCGGCTAGCATCTTCGTGAACCCGACCCAATTCGGCCCGTCGGAGGACCTGGCGGCCTACCCAAGGGACCTTGACCGCGATGTGGCGCTCCTCGCCGAGGCGGGTTGCGACCTCGTCTTCTGCCCGCCCGCCGACGAGATGTACCCGCCGGGCTTTGACACCTGGGTGGCCGTCGGGACGGTGGGCGAGGCCCTGGAGGGCGCCGCCCGGCCGGGCCACTTTCGCGGCGTGGCGACGGTGGTGTTGAAGCTGCTGAACATCGTCGGCCCCAATCGGGCCTACTTTGGCCAGAAGGACGCCCAGCAGCTGGCGGTGGTGCGCCGGATGGTGGCCGACCTCGATGTTCCCATCGACATCGTGGCCTGCCCGACGGTACGAGAAGCCGATGGCCTGGCCATGAGCAGCCGCAACACCTACCTGTCAGGCGCCGAGCGAGCTGCTGCGCCGGTCATCCATCGCGCCCTGGCGGCGGCCCGGGACACCTGGCGCGGTGGCGAGTCCGACGCCGGGGCCCTCCGGCGGCGCGTGGCCGACATCCTGGCCGCCGAACCCCTTGTTGAGGCCGAGTACGTCAGCGTGGCGAACCCGGACACCATCACCGAGGTCGACGAGGCCGTCGCCGGCGCCCTGGTGTCCGTGGCGGCCCGGGTCGGAAAGGCTCGCCTCATCGACAACGTCATTCTTCGGCCCGCCCAGGCCCCGAAGAACACCCCAACGGAGTGATTGACCCATGATGCGCTCACTGTTGAACGGCAAGATCCACCGGGCCCGAGTGACGACGGCCGAGGTGGACTACGAAGGCAGCATCTCCCTGGACCGCGACCTAATGGCCGCCGCCGGCCTTTTGGAAAACGAGAGAGTCCAGGTGGTCGACGTGTCCAACGGCGCCCGCCTCGATACCTACGCCATTCCCGCCCCCGCCGGCTCCGGCACGGTGCAGATCAACGGCGCCGCGGCTCACCTGGTGGAGGTGGGCGACTTGATCATAGTCATGTCCTGGGCCCTCGTGGACGACGAGGAGGCCCACGATTGGCACCCCACCGTGGTCGTGGTCGACGACAAGAACAGGGTGCGGGAGGTGCGACGCGATCGGGCCGATCTACTGCCCGCTTGAGGCCAGGGTCACCTCGGCGGGCATGCCGGGCCGGAGTCTGTGCTCCGGGTTCTCCAGGGTGATGGTCACGGCGAACACAAGGTTGGCCCGCTCGGCGGCGGTCTGAACGTTCCGCGGCGTGAACTGGGCTTTGTCGGCTATTGTGGTGACCTCGCCGTGGAACTCCTCATCGCCGTAGGCATCTACCCTCACCGTGACCCCTTGCCCAATCCCCACGTCGGCCAAGCTGCCCTCAGGCACGAACACTTCCAGCTTCACCCGGTCCATGTCCGCCAGGCGCAGCAGGGAAACCCCGGCCGGGGCGATCTCCCCGACCTCCACCGAGCGGCTTAGAACCACCCCGTCCGCGGGGGCCCGTAGGGTCATTTCGGCCCGCTGGGCCTGGAGGGCGTCCAGAGCCGCCTCGGCCTCCTGCATGGCTGCCCGAGCCGCCGCCACTTCCTCGTCGGTGGGTACTGCCGTCAGGAGCTCGACCTTGGCGGAGGCCGCCTTCACCGCCGCCTGGGCCTGACGGTATTCCGCATTGGCCTCGTCAACCGCCGCCTCCAGCTCCACCGGGTCGTCGCGCATCGACGTCAAGGCCCGGACCGAGGCATCGGCCCCCTCCTGGGCCGCCACGGCTTCATCGACGGCCGCCGCCGCCAGATCCTCCTGCCCCGCGGCCGCCTTGGCCTCCGCCCCGGTCGCCCCCGCCGCCAGGGCGGTGGCCGCGGTCAGGGCCCGCCGGGCGTGTTTCACCCGCACCCTGGCCAAATCCGCCTGGGCCCGAGCCTCCACCAAGCGCCCCTCGATTTCCTGAGGCTCCTCCACCATGGCCTGGGCATCCTGCCAAAGGAGGCGGGCGCCGTCCCGGCGGGCCACCGCCGCCACCACCTCGGCCTCGGCCGCCTGGACCGCCTCGGGCCGGGCCTCGGCCGTCACCGCGTCCAGTCGCGCCCTGGCAGCCTCGCGAGCGGCCCTGGCCTCGTCGATCTGGGCATCGATCAGGGCGGCATCGAGGCGGATCAGCACATCCCCCGCGGCCACGGCGTCCCCCTCGTCCGCCAGGACCTGGCGTACCCGACCCGGCCGCTGCGCGGCGATGGTGACGCCATCGGCCTCGATACTGCCGGTTCCCGTCACGGTGCCGGCAGCACCGGAGCTATCGCAAGCCGCCACGGCAAACACACTCGCCACCAGGGCGGCCCGCGTCGCGAGTCGTGACCGTTTCATGAAACCTCCACCATCGGTCCCTCAGCCCTTCACGATTTCCACGTCGGCCGGCATGCCCGGCTTCAGGTCCTCGTCTGTGACCAGGCGAATCCGCACCCCAAACACGAGGCTGGCCCGGTCCTGTCTTGTCTTCACGTCCCGGGGGGTAAACTCGGCCTCGGAAGCCACGTGCACCACCCGGCCAGGGAAGGCCCTATCGGGCCGGGCGTCCACCCGCACCGTGGCCGCACTGCCAGGGGCCACCAATCCCACATCGGCCTCGGCAACGTAGACGGTTATCTCCAGGGGCGCCCGGGCCGCGATGCCTAGTAGCGTCGCCCCGGCGACAGCCGTCTCCCCGGGCTTCACCGCCACCTCTGTCACGGTACCGGCCATCGGCGCCACCAGCGTCAGCTTGTCGAGCTGCACCTCCAAGGTCTTGAGGCGCGCCTCGGCCTGTTTCACCGCTGCCTCCGCCAGGCGGACTTCGTGGGCGGCGGGGCCCGCCGAGACGAGGGCAAGGCCCGCGGCTGCGCCGGCGGCGGTCGCCCGGGCGACTCGGTACTGGGCCCGGGCAGCGTCAGCGGCGGCGATGAGGTCCAGGGGGGCCGAACGCACCCCCTCCAGGTGCGCCAACATCGCCCGAGCCCCGTCGAGGCGGGCTGCGGCCTCGTCCAGGGCTAGGGCTGCCTGGCGCTGGGCCTCGTCGCCTTGGGCCTCTTTGGACTGGGCCTCGGCGGTGCGGACACCCTCCTCCGCCACGCGCATGAGCCTCGCGTCGATGATCGTCGACGCCGTCTTTCCCATGGCGTCCATGGCCTTCTCGGGGAGATCAAATTCCCACTCGGAGAGCATTTTGCGGATGATCTCCTCCGGAACGTCGTGTCGTCCTCTTGACAAGAGGCTCTTGATGAGGTCGGACTCGTTCTCGGGAGTCATTTCTGGACCGAAGTTCTTGACCCACCATTCAGAGGTTGGTTCCTGGAACCTGACCTCGTAGCCGTTCTCCTTGGCGGCGTCGACGGAGTGCGTGACGTGCGCCATCTATCGCGAGGTGCAGTTTCGGATCCGCCGCGATCGCCTGCGGGCCGCGGGTCTGACGGCAACACACGTGCAACAGGCGCTTGCCCGCGAAAACGTCCAGCTGCCGGGCGGCAACGTGAAA
>CAZXNP010000206.1:0-4296 GCA_964642035.1 uncultured Anaerolineales bacterium
AAGGTATTATGGAAGCAGCTAAACTTGCACAAAGAGGAATAAAACCTTTTGGTGCGAAACAAACTTATAAACAAAACGTAACAACAAAAGGCGTTACTGATGATCAGTTTAAAATTATATTTAACGATCAACTTAGAAGAGTTCCAGACGAAGTTGTAGATCAACCAACAGGTGAAGGTCTTAAGTTTAGTTTAGATGAAGCAGAAGATATATTAACAGGTGTAAAACTTGGATTACTGACACAAGCACAAAGGACAAAACTTGCAACTGCTATAAGAGACAAAGTTGCTAAACAAATTGACAATCCTGTTTCTGGTTTAAACAATGACTATTTAGAATACATGGATGACGCTCTAGGAAGAATGGATGACTTACTTGAGATAGAAAAATTAGGTGGTGATTTGACACCAAAACCAGTTAAAGGTGCACCTGAATTTATACAAACAGATTTTACACAATTAAATAGATTAAGAGATCAAGGAAAAGATAATATTATACCATTTAAACCAAGGACAAAAAAATCAAAAGGTGGTACACTGCCACCGTTAAAAGGACCAATGTCAGATGGCATGGGAAGTTTATTTAGGAGTAAATAATGGCAATAGATAAAGCACTAGAAGATCAAATTAAAGTTCCAAAAACTGTTTACGACGAAGAAGTAGAGTTAATGGCAGAACAACCACAAGAGTTTCAAGAGGGTGGTGACGTTGATATTGAAATGACAGACGACGGTGGAGCGGAAATTGATTTTGACCCAATGACTGCAGCCATGGCAGGAGGTCAAGAACACGAAGCTAACTTAGCAGAATTTTTAGAAGACGATATATTAAATGAAATTTCATCTGATTTAGAAAACAGTTATGATGAATACAAAGGCTCTCGTTCTGATTGGGAAGATACATACACAAAAGGTTTAGACCTGTTAGGTTTTAAATATGAAAACAGATCAGATCCTTTCCAAGGTGCATCTGGTGCCACACACCCTGTTCTTGCAGAAGCAGTTACACAGTTTCAATCTTTAGCTTATAAAGAATTATTACCTGCAGATGGTCCAGTTAGAACTAAAATTATTGGCATGGTTGATGATGCAAGAGAGAAACAAGCAGACCGTGTAAAAGATTTTATGAATTATCAAACTATGGTTGAAATGAAAGAGTACGAACCTGAGTTTGATCAAATGTTATTTAACTTACCACTATCAGGTTCTACATTTAAAAAGATTTATTATGATGCAGCTCTTGGAAGATGCGTATCTAAGTTTGTGCCAGCAGAAGATTTGGTTGTGTCATACACAGCAACATCATTAGATGATGCGGATACAATTATTCATACAATTAAAATGACATCTAACGAATTAAGAAGACAACAGCTTACAGGTTTTTATAAAGATGTTGATGTTGGCGAAGGATCAATTGATAGTTCTGATGAAGTTAGAGATACAAAAGACGACATACAAGGAACATCTAAAAGCAACCTTGATGAAGTACACACTCTGTTAGAGTGTCATTGTGAATTAGATATTGAAGGGTTTGAAGATATGAACCCACAAACAGGAGAACCATCAGGTTTAAAATTACCATACATTGTAACTATTGAAGAAGACACAAGCACAGTGTTATCTATCAGACGTAATTTTGCACAAAACGATCCTGCTAAACGCAGAAAAGATTATTTCGTGCATTTTAAATTTCTACCAGGACTCGGTTTCTACGGGTTCGGCTTAATCCACATGATCGGCGGCTTGTCCCGAACTGCAACAGCAGCATTGAGACAACTTTTAGACGCCGGCACCTTGTCAAATTTACCAGCCGGATTCAAGATGCGAGGCATCAGGGTCAGAGACGAAGCACAACCGTTGCAGCCGGGCGAGTTTCGTGATGTTGATGCACCTGGTGGAAATCTTAGAGACGCGTTTATGCCTTTACCATTCAACGGTCCGAACGCCGTGCTTCTACAACTATTGAGCACGGTAGTAGAGTCAGGACAAAGATTCGCGAGCATTGCAGACATGCAAGTTGGTGACGGTAATCAGAGTGCAGCAGTTGGAACGACTGTTGCGTTATTGGAGCGTGGATCGCGGGTTATGTCAGCGATACACAAAAGATTGTACGCAGCGATGAAATGTGAGTTTATGTTGTTAGCAAAAACATTTAAAATTTATATGCCACCTGCTTATCCATACGACGTAGTTGGTGGACAAAGACAAATATTCCAAACAGACTTTGACGAGAGAATAGATATTATACCTGTAGCTGATCCAAACATATTTTCTCAAACACAAAGAATTACAATTGCACAAACAGAATTACAGTTGGCAATGTCTAATCCAAAAATGCACAATATTTATCATGCATACAAACACATGTATGAAGCGTTAGGTGTAAAAGATATTGATAAATTATTACCACCACCGGCTCCACCAGTGCCAGTAGATCCAGCAACAGAAAATGTAATGTCTTTGGGTGGTAAAAAATTTCAAGCATTTCCAAAACAAGATCACCAATCACATATGAAATCACACTTACAGTTTATGGGCACCCTTGTTTGTAGGAACAATCCAGCAGCTTTAGCAGCATTACAAACTAACTGCATGCAACACATACAGCTGATGGCAGCAGAACAAGTTCAGGTTGAGTTTGCAGAAGAGTTAAAAAAGTTACAACAGTTGCAACAAGTATTACAACAAATGCAAATGCAAGCAGGTAACAATCCACAAGCTATGCAACAGTTGCAGCAAAACCCGCAGATACAACAAATACAAAAAACTATGCAAGACGAACAACAGAAAATGGAAGGTAGAAAAGCTGTACTAATTTCAGAATTTATGGAAGACTACGCAAAAGCTGAAAAAGAAGTATTGAATAACATCGAAAACGACCCTCTACTAAAACTTAAAGACAGAGAGTTAGATCTTAAGGCTAGAGATAACATGAGAAAAGAAGAAGAGGGCGAGGACAAACTAAACCTTGAAAAGATGAAAATGCTACAATCTAGAGAACTTGCAGAGGAGAAAATGGAAGAGAACGACAAACACCAGAAACTTAGAGCTAGCGTATCACTTGCAAAAGATGGTATAAAGAATATGCAAGCAACCATTAAGGAGGGCAATTAATGAATAAAGAAGATCTTTATGCTTTATTAGGATTAGGCATAGGTGGCCTAGGTGGTTACTTTGGACAACAAGCTTTAGACAAAAGAAGATTTGCGGGTCAACAATCTCCTTTAACTTTTGATCAAGAAAAAGAACTAGCAATGATAGCAGCGGGTATTGATCCTGAAACTGGTTTACCTTTTGGTCAAAAACCTGATGTACAACCAGTAATATCTTCTACTTACTCTGGTTACGGACTAGAAGAGGGACCTGGTTTTACCGAACAATTTACAGAAGGTGTTATAGATCCTGTTGTTGCCGCAATAGACGGCAGGGGACCACAAGAATTAATTGAAGACATTGGTTACGGCGGTGTTCCTCTTGATCAACTAGGAATTGTAAAACCTGTAGGTAATGTAGATCAAGATTTTTATATTCCAGGAATGCAAACAGCTAGTCCTGCTTCTAACATAATCAATAGACAACTTGCTGAAATTGGAAATGAAGAAATTAAAGATCAAATGATTACCAATTTAGGTCAAACTCCAACGGGAGATCTTTTTCTTCAACCGTCGCCAAGCGACGTAGACCAAGATTTTTTTATTCCTCAAGAACTTCTTGATGCGAATAATCCTGACATTCCAGATATTATTGAGTTTTTAGGAGGGGACGAAGCCCTTACTCCTAAAGGAGAACAATTTTATGAAGATTTTTTAACCAATGAAGGAATAACTAATCAAATAAGACAATTAGGTGACGCTATTCTTCCTGAAAGATTTCCTATTATTGGAAAAAGAGATTTCTTTGAAAGAAATATAAAAGATGCAATAGAAAAAGGAGATATTAACGTTCCAAAACGTATGAGCGAAAAAGAGTTTATTAATTTAGCCCTTGATGTTATAGGACAAGAAAGTAGCTATAAGTTATATGGCCCTGATTCATCTGAAGGAGCTATTGGTCCAATGCAGCTAATGCCAGGAACTTTTTCAAGAGACCCTGGTTTTGGTCTTGACCCAATAACTATGGAACAAGCAAGAGATCCATTACAAAATGTAAATTTTGGATCTAATTATCTATCTGGTTTATTAGATTATTACACTGACGAAGGTTATACAATGGGACAACCCCAAGTGTACCCTGACATACAAAGAGCTTTGGCTGCTTATAACTATGTTATTAAACATTTTGATTATATTGCCGATGCT
>CAZXNP010000207.1:0-4269 GCA_964642035.1 uncultured Anaerolineales bacterium
GGGAGGGGGCAACGTGATCCCCGGCCGCCCCCCGGACAACCATGGCGGCGCCGGGCCGCCGTCGTCCCCGGCCCGCCCCTTGCGGGTGTGCCTGGTGTCCGGGGAGTACCCACCCGATGAAGGGGGGGTCGCCGACTACACCGCCCTTCTGGCGGCGGAGATGGCCAGGGCCGGCCACGCCGTCGAGGTCTTGACCTCCGGCCGGAGCCGGCGGGCCGCCGCGGCGGCGAAGGCGAAGGGCGGCCCCCTGGTGCTGCGGTCCATGCCCCGCTGGGACCTGTGGACGCCTCGCCGCGTGGGCCGCTGCGTCGGGCGTACAAAGCCCGACGTCGTGCACCTGCAATATCAGACGGCCGCCTTCGACCTCAGTCCGTGGGTGAACGCGGTGCCGTGGTGGCTGCGGCGGCGGCGGGACACGATCACGGCGGTCACCTATCACGACCTGCTGGTGCCGTATCTATTCCCAAAGGCCGGCCCCTTGCGCCAGTGGGTCACGTGGCTGCCGGCCCGGCATGCCGACCTGACCGTGGCCACGACTCTTGCCGACGCCCGGCGCCTGGAGGCCCATGGGGGCGCTCCCGTGGCGGTCGTGCCCATTGGCAGCAACGTACCTGCGGTGCCCCCGGCGGGCTTCGACGCCCACAGGTGGCGCCGGGACCACGGCTTGGGGCCGGCGCCCGTGGTGGCCTTTTTCGGGATGCTGAATCGAAGCAAGGGCGTCCTGGACCTGGTGGCCGTCCTCAAGGGCCTCGTGGCCCAGGGCACGGACCCGCACCTCGTGATGGTGGGTTCGGCCCTGGGCACCTCCGATTCGACGAACGCCCAGTATCGGGACCGCTTCAAAGTCGCCCTGGACGAGGGCCACCTCCGGGGCAGGGTTACCTGGACCGGCCACGTGCCCGGGGCGGAGGTGGCCGCCTGGCTTCAAGCGGCCGACGCCGTTGTCCTGCCCTACCTCGACGGGGCGTCGTATCGCCGCGGCAGCCTGCTGGCTGCCCTGGCCAACGGCGCCGCCATCGTCACTACCCAACCGGCTCCCGGGGCGGTGGGGGGCGGGCTGCCGCCCCTCGTGGACGGCGAGGCCGCTCTGTTGGTAACCCCCGGGGACACTGGTGCCGCCGTGGCCGCCGTGGGTCGCCTCCTGACCGATGCCTCCTTGCGGGCCAGCCTCGGCCAGGGCGCAAGGCGCCTGGCGGAGGGTTTCGCCTGGCCGGAAATCGCCCGGCGCCACGTCCAGCTCTACCGCCGGGCCCTAGGGGGCCAATGAGGCGGCGGCGCCCGGGGGCCAACCGGGCCACGGTCCGGGCCTGGGGCGGCGCCTCCGCCGACCGGGCCTTCCTGATCGTGGTCGTGCTGGGGGCCGCCATCATCAGGACGTGGCGCCTCGACCACATGTCCCTCTGGAGCGACGAGGGCCTGTCCATGTATCGGGCCACCAAGGATCTGCCCTTCCTGCTGTCGGGGCGAATCGACGTTGGCCTGGTGCCAACCCAAGACGTCCAGCCGCCCCTCTACTTCCTGGCCCTGGGCGCCTTCCTTCGAGGAGTCGGTGCGTCGGTTTGGGCCGCCCGGGCCTTCTCTGGCCTGGCGGCCCTGCCCACCGTGCCCCTAGTATGGGTCCTGGGCCGCCGCCTTGCGGGCCCCGGAGCGGCCCGCGGCGCCGCAGTCCTGGCTGCCGCCTCCCCGGTGTATCTGTGGTACTCCCAAGAGGTCCGGGGCTACACCCTCCTGGTTACCCTGGGGGCGCTGTCGACCTACGCCCTGGTCCGGACCCTAGGCCTGGGGAACAGGGGCCAGGGTGGCCCCCGCTGGGCCGTCGCTGCCGCCGCCACCAGCGCCCTAATGGTGTGGGTTCACTACCTGGGGTTCTTCCTCCTGGCCTTCCAGCTGGCGGTGGCGGCGGCGGTGGCGGGGGCCGCGGCGAGGAGGGCCGAGGGCCCGAGGGGGCGGCGGCCAGGGCCCCGCCACGGGCGGCGGCCCTCCACCGCCGACTGGCGCCGGGGGGGGATGGCCCTGGTCGCGGCGGCCGCCGCGACCCTGCCCCTGGTGCCCTTCGCCGTGGCACGCCTAGGCCTTGGGCCCGAGAGGGATCAGCACTTCGTGCCCTTGGCCGTGTTGGTCCAGGATGTGGTGAGGGGTTTTTCCCTGGGGCTCACCGTCGACTGGGACCGCCTGAACTGGGCCCAGGTGCCCCTGGCGGTGGCGGCCGCCCTCGGGGCCGTGGCCGTGGCGCGGCGGCGGCGGACTTTGGCCGCGGTCCTGGTTGGCTGGCTGGTCGTGCCGCCCCTCGGCCTGTTTGCCCTCACGACGATCAAGCCCGTCTACATGGGGGTGCGCCACATCCTCGTCAGCAGTCCGCCATGGTACATCTTGCTCGGCGCTGCCTCGGCGGCCGCGGCCCGGCGCGGCGGGGGGGGCAAGGCGGTAGCCGCCCTGGGCTTGTCCGCCCTGGTGGTGGCCATGGCAGCCTCGGACATGGCCTTCTACCGCGACGGGAGCTACGCCAAGGACGAGGTGCGGGGCATGGTGTCCTACGTGGAGCGCCGGGCCGTGCCGGGGGATGCCCTGGTGCTGTCCGACGCGGTGCTGGAGCACGTCGTCGACGTCTACGGCCCCGGCATCCCCGTCACGGCGGTGCCCCTGCCGGGGGATCCGAGGCCCGTGGCTGCCCAGCTAGCGGGCCTTGCCGCCGCCCACGACCGCCTGTGGTTCATGACCCCCGGCCCCGAGGCGGAGTCGTGGCTGGCAGACCACTCAATCCTGGTGGACAAGCAGTCCTTTCCAGGCCGGACCATTCCGGTCCGGGTTGAGGCCTGGGAGGTACCCGTGGACATGGCCGACCTGGCCGCCGCCGACGGGGATCTCTTGGGCGCCCCTGGCGCCGATCGCCCTGGCGCCCTGGGGCCTCTGGACCTCGTCGGTTGGAGTCCACGCCCGAGGCCCGCCGTGGCCGGCGCGGTAGTGCGGGTCCACGTGGCCCTTCGCCCCGTGTCCGCCCCCGGGGCCGTGCACCTGGCCGTGAGCCTCGTTGATGCCTCGGGGGACGAGTACGGCCGCGGCGACCAAGAGCCTTTCCACGGCCAGGGGCGGGCTTCCCTCTGGCCCCCCGGCCGGGTGGTGGTTGCGCCTCTGGATCTCTTCGTGAGTCCGGCGGCGCCGCCGGGAACCTACCGGGTGACCCTGGCAGCGTACCATCCCGAGTCGGGGGCCCGCTGGCCGGCGGCCGGAGGCGTGGTCCTCGGTGAAGTGCAGGTGGTGGCGCCGCAGGTGCCATCGCCGCCGGGGGAGGCCCCCGTGCCCGCGAGGCGCGAGGCGGTGGGGGGCGGCTGGCGCATCATCGGCTTCGATGCCCCGGCGGGCGAGTGGCCCGCCGGCGAGGAGAGGCGCCTGCGCCTCTGGTTGCGCCGGGAGGGGGCCGAGGCCGAGGCCACGACTCTGGAGGCGATCCTGTGGGGGGCGGGGGGCGAAGCGAGGAGCGAGGTGCCCCTGCCCAGGGGCCTGGTCTCCGGAGCCCTACGCCGGGTGGACGTGGGCCTTGCGCCCCCCGGGGAGGCCGGGGCGTATCGCCTTGGTGTGACTCTCCGCGGCCCGGAGGGGCGGCCGGCACGCCTCTGGCCCAGGCGGCC
The DNA here is from genome assembly GCA_964642035.1 of uncultured Anaerolineales bacterium. Classification (GTDB taxonomy): domain Bacteria; phylum Chloroflexota; class Anaerolineae; order Epilineales; family Epilineaceae; genus CAZXNP01. The sequence goes on from CAZXNP010000207.1 coordinate 3,627, forward strand.
GGCTGGGTGGCCAACTCGGCGCCTGACCCTCATGTCGAGGGTCCGGGTGGCGGCCGTTCCTCGAGTTGACGACGTGCCCGTGGGGATCACGGCGGCGGCCTTGCGCTTCGGGGAACTTGCCACCCTCGTGGGCTACGATCTCGAGGGAGGCGGCCGGCGGGTGCCTGAGGAGGGCCTCGTGCCGGGCGAGGTCCTCACCGTGACCCTCTATTGGCGCGCCGCCGCCCACACCCCGCGGCCCCACCACGTCTCTGTGCAGCTCCTGCCGCCCGTCGGCGCCGCAGACCCGCGGCCCGTGGCCCAGCACGACGGACCCCCGGCGGGGGGTGGCCGGCCCACCACGGGCTGGCGACCGGGGGAGGTCGTCACCGACAGCCACCGCCTCGCGGTGCCCCCGGACCTCGCCCCGGGCGAGTATCCCCTTGCCGTCGTGGTCTACGATCCCGGCCCCGGAGGCGCCAGGTTGCCGGTGAACGGTCAACCCGGCGCGGCGGGGACCCTCGCGGTGCTGACCGTTGTGGGCGAGGGTTGATGCCTCGGCGGCCGGCGGCCGGCCGGGGGGCCGTGGCCGTGGCCGTGGCCGTGGTGCTGGTGGCCGCCTTCTTCAGGCTGCGGCACCCAGGCTACCGGGAGTTTCAGGGGG
>CAZXNP010000208.1:0-4223 GCA_964642035.1 uncultured Anaerolineales bacterium
AGGCACAGCTGCGGCGAGTTCGACTGGAGCGGGAGGAGGGAGCGGCGGAGGGGGCGCCGCCCCCGGCCGGCAACGACCGGGTGACCGGCCGCTTGACCTGCGGCAACCTGGTCATCGATCTCGGTCGTCACGAGGTCCTCGTCGACGGCAGGCCTACCAGCGTGCAACCGAAAGAGTACGACCTCCTCGTCTACCTCGTCCGGAATCGCGGTCTGGCCCTGAGCCGGGAGCAAATCCTGGCGCAGGTGTGGGGCTGGGAATACGACGGCGCGAGTCGGACCGTGGATGTTCACATCCGTGGCCTTCGGAAGCGCCTGGAGGAGGACCCAGCTAACCCGCGGCGCATTGTGACCGTGCGCGGTAGCGGCTACCGGTTCGAGGGCTGACGGCGGTGGCGGCAGCGGGGAGCGCTCCTGATTTGCTCCTGGAGGTGCCCCTGGCGGCGGTGGCCGGCCACCTGCGCCAGGGCCTCCTCATCGTGGCGAGGGACGGCTCCATCGCGGCCGCCAACGACCGGGCCGGCGTCCTGTTGGGCGCCAGCGACCCGGTGAGCCGGCATCCTCATTCCCTGCCCGGGGTAGGCAGCGCCCTGGTGCGGCTCCTGGATGAGAGTCGCGAGACGGGTCACCGGGCCGATTGCGCCGCCGCGACGCCCCAGCGTGAGCTGGACTTGACGGCGATTCCCCTGGCCTCGACTGCGGGCGACGACTGCCCGCGGGCTACGACCCTGACGGGCCTCACCTTGATCGTGGTGGACGACCAGACGGCCTTGCGCCGGGTTGAGAAAGTCCGTCGCGACTTCATCAGCAACATCTCCCACGAGCTCCGCACGCCCCTGGCTTCTCTGAAGGCCCTGGTGGAGACGCTGCACGGCTCCGCCCGGAACGATCCGGCGGCCACGACGCGCTTCTTGGAGCGGATGGACTCGGAGCTGGATCTCCTCGGCCAAATGGTCGAGGAACTACTGGAGTTGTCCCGCATCGAGAGCCGTCAGGTGCCGGTCAAGCCCGTGCCTACGCCAGTGCCGGAGCTCGTTGTCCCGCCGGTGGAGCGGCTGCGCCCCCAAGCCGAGCGCGGCGAGCTCCGTCTTGCCACCACCCTCCCCGAGGGCCTGCCGGCGGTAATGGCCGATGCCTCTCGGATTCATCAGGTGGTCACCAACCTGGTTCACAACGCCATCAAATTCACTCCACCCGGTGGCAGTATCGAGATTACTGCTGGCCGCGGGGCACCGGAAGGCGAGGCAGAAGCCTCGACGGTTGTGATATCGGTCGCCGACACTGGCGTCGGCATCCCCAAAGGGGACAAGGCGCGGATCTTCGAACGCTTCTACAAGGCGGACCAAGCCCGGGCCTCTGCGGGCACCGGACTCGGCCTGGCCATAGTCAAGCACCTCGTCCACGCCCATGGCGGCCGGGTATGGGCGACGGCGAGGAAACCGGCGGGCAGCACGTTTTCCTTTAGCCTTCCCGTCGCCCGGCCTGCCGGCCGAAGACGATAGCTCGCTAGGACTCCTGGCTGAGGAGCTCCTCCAGGGTCACGCCAACTTGCGAGCCCTTGCCTTCGAAGATCGAGCCGACGACACGACTGTCAAACCGGCTCCGGGCCAGGGCCAGGATCTTCTTCGGCAAAGGGACGTAGCCCACCTCCTCGACCAGGGGCTGGGCATTGCTCGGATTCAGGTAGAAGCGCACGAAGGCCTCCACCTCGGGCCGCTCGGCCACCGTAGTCTTGACGTAGAGGAAGAGTGGTCGGGACAAGGGCTGGTAGGTTCCGTTGCTGACCGTCTCGATGCTGGGCGCGATGGGGCCATCCCCGTTGCTGGCGACCCCGTCCTCGATGGGCACGAGCTTGAGGCGGTCTTGATTCTCCCGATAGTAGGCCAAGCCGAAGAAGCCGATGGCCAATGGATCGCTGGCGATGCCCTGGACTAGGATGTTGTCGTCCTCGCTGGCCTGGAAGTCGCCCCGGCTGGCACCTTCGGCGCCAACGACGGCCTCGGTGAAGTAGTCGTAGGTACCGGAGTCCGTGCCCGGGCCAAAGAGGTGCATTTCCTCATCGGGCCATCCTTCTCGAACCTGGCTCCACTTGGTCACGATGCCCTGGGCATCGGGCGCCCAGATCCTCTTCAATTCGGCAACCGTCATGTAGCCCACCCAGTCGTTCTCGGGGTTGACCATCACCGCCAGGCCGTCAAATGCGACGGGCAGCTCGATGTACTCGATACCGTTCTGGGCGCACAGCTCCACCTCGCTCGGCTTGATGGGCCGCGAGGCGTCGGACAGATCGGTCTCGCCGGTGCAGAACTTCTTGAAGCCGCCGCCGGATCCGGAGATTCCCACGGTGACACGAGTGTTGTGGCCCTCTGGAGCCTTGCCGAACTCCTCGGCCATGGCCTCGGTGATCGGGTACACTGTGCTGGACCCGTCGACGAGGATCGTTGCCGCCTCGCCGGAGCGGTCGGCTCGGGTGTCGTTCTCGGACCCTGTCTCATCGGCCTGGGGGCCGTTGCCGCAGGCGGCCGCGGCAACTGCCAGGCATGCGATGGCGAAGGCATGGGTACCATGCCGCCGGAGCGGCGCGGAATTGAGATTCACTTGATCTCCTCCACTGATTGGGTAGCTGGAGGGTAGCCGACCGTTGTCATCGACCTGTGAAGGCCAGACAAGGGTGCAGTTACGGTCTTGTTCAGGAACCGTCATTGGTTTTTTGTTCAACGGCACCGGGAGGCCGCTAGGAGGGGCAGACGAGGATCTGACTGCGGTGGCGCTGGGGCTTCAGGGCGCCTGGATGCTGACCATTGCGTCGGCCCCGGGGGCCGGGGCACTACCTTCACCTGGCCGAGGACGATACCGTCGTCGCCGCCGGCCGTGACCCACCGGCGTCCGGACTCCGGGTCGTAGAGGCCCACCCGCAGGGTCAGGGGGCCTCGCGGGGCAGCGGGTAGCACGAGGCCCCGGCGGTCGGGGATCACCTCCCCCCCTTGCCACGTGGTCGGGGGCCGGGTGTCGAAGGCGGGGTAGCCGTCCCTCTGGGCCACCAGCTTGCCGCCGGCGTCGTAGAGGTGCAGGTACACCTTGGCGTCGGTTGTGGGGGTGGCCGCCGCGGTCCAGTCCAGGGCCACGCCCAGGCCGCCCCCCGGCGCGGCGCGGCTGGTATATCGGCCCCCCACTAGGCGTACTCCTCCCTCGAATAGGTCGCCGGTGGCAATCGGGCGGTCGGCCGTGGCCAGGACGTAGCTCTGCACAAGGCGGTCGCCGGCCCAGAACCCGGTGCCGGGGAAGTAGGTGCTATCGGCCCAGGCCTTCAGGCGCCCCGAGTCCGGGCTGAAGGTGCCCTTGTAGAGCACCAGCCACAGCCGCGGGTGGCCCGCTGCGGCCGTCACTATCCGGCGTCGGGCCCGATCCTCCGGCTCGTGGACCGGGTCCCAGAGCTGGGCGTATGTCCACGCCGGGTCGCTGGGGGTACGGTAGTGCTCGTACAGGCCAGCCAGGCTCAGAATGTTGAAGACCACCAGGTCGTCGGCGGCGGCGGGGGCCAGGGCCCGCCAGTCGGCGGCGGGGTCGAAGTCGCCGGTCACCTCGGCGGACCGCTGGTATACGTAGCCGGCAGTGGTGGGGAGGGTGGAGGCGAGGACCATCGCCAGGGCGGCGCCGGACGCACCTGCCCAGGCGGCTCCCCGGCCCCTCCCGGCTAGGGCGGCCACGGCCCAGGCAACCCCGAGGAGGGCGAAGGGGGTAGCCACGATCACGTAGCGGCCGGCGAACATGTGGGCCTGGGCGCCAACGGCCGCTGCCGTCACCACCGCCGCCACCGGCAGGGGCGCCACCCTCCGGCGGGGGGCGGACCAGAGCCGGACGGGCACCCAGCGCGCGCACGCCCGCACCCCCTGCGTATATAGAGCCGCGCGACTTTTCCGTTCCTCGCGCACCGAGGCGCCGGAAGGATTCACCGTGTATCTGAAGGGAGCCCTCGGCTTTTCGCAAATCAGTTCCTGGCATATGGAATACAGCGACGGCTCGGGTAGCTGGTCCGGCGTCGACTATTTCGAGAGCTCGACGAACCCGCTCTTCGCGGGAGCCCTGGGGCTGGAATACCGGTGGGTGAATTTCGGGCTCTGCCTCGAGCTCGGAGGCATCAATTTCGGTGCCCCCAACCCGAGCAGCGACCCCCTGTGGGAGGCGAGTTCGAGGGCCGCCCCGCTGGTCACGATGGGCTTCCAG
>CAZXNP010000209.1:0-4205 GCA_964642035.1 uncultured Anaerolineales bacterium
CAGGAGCCTCAGATGCATCGAGACTCTGTGCACGCAGAGTCCGCGCAAACATCATCATCCCTCCGCGTTCACGCAGAAGGGCATTCGGGATCTGAGCCGGGCGGCTGGACTCGACCTGTTGGAAAAAGGCCGTCGCACCGCGACCACCAGGCACTCCGCGTTCGAGTCCACGCCGATGGCCATCACCCCGGGGGTGCTGGCCAAATGGTCGAACTCTCTGCTTGCGATCTGGGCCGCCGTCCGGTGATCGAGGGGCAGGTAGAGGATTCGCCACGCCAAGGGCACGAGGCTGCGTAGCGCCCGCGAGACCCGGTCCTGGAGGCGGATCACCCTCTCGTCGAGGGACCGCATTTCCTTGATCATTGCGTCGTGGTGTTTCCTGCGGAACGCCTTCTTGAATTCCACGTACGCCCGGCGCTGCCCATCGACTTGGTTGGCTAGCGATGCGGCAGGGGCTGCGACTGACTTGCCCACTACGCCGCCTCCACCATTGGCGCCGCGACGGGGCCGTGGCCCGAGGCCGGTGGATCGACGGCAACCACTCGGGCCGCCTTGTCCCGTGGCCAGTCCACGTACTCCACCAGGTTGGTGCCGCGCATGGAGGTCGGATACTTGACGAAAGCGGCATCCACCGCCGCCAGCACATCTGGCGTGGCAATGCCCTTCGGCCCCCCCTTTGTGCTGCGCAGCCAAGCCCTCTCGGCAGCCGCATCGCAAGCAGCTTGAATCAATGCCCCGGTGACCAGTTGAGCTCTCGTGATCTCCTCGGTTCGGCCGTCGTCGAAGCGCACCACCGCCACCGCCGGTGAGCCCGAGCCGTCGGATTGCGGCGTGAAGATCCGGGCCGCCCCTCGCTCGGCGAGCTCGTCAATACTGGTGCCCGTGGCGCACGGGCGCCCGGCCAAGTGGATGCGGAAGATCTGCTGGCAGTCCGGCCAGTCCGGGGCGCGAAAGACGATCTGCTCGCCGAAACGGCGGTCGCGAAGGAGGGCCGAGTCGACCATGTCGGGCCTGTTTGTCAGGGCCAGCATGACGAAGTTGTCGAGTTCCGCCATGCCATCTAACTCGGCGAGCAACGTATCCGTGAGGGTGTTCTCGACGATCGTGGAGAAGTGACTGTTGCCCCGATGGGGGAAGAGGCCCTCGAACTCATCGTACGTGAACACAACGTAGTAGCCGCGTTCCGCCAGGGCTCTGGACCGCTCGAAGTGGCGGCGAATGTTGGCCTCGCTGACCCCGACCAGGGGCGACAGGTCATCGGCGGCGCGGCGAATGATGAAGACGACTCTGTCGTGGCCGAGGCGGTGCCGTAGGCTGGCGCACAGGATCTTGGCGCAATAGCTCTTGCCACACCCTGGTCTCCCCGTCAGCAGCAAGAGCACCCGCTTGGTGAGACCAAATTCCGCCAGTTCCTCGGCGGGGGTCACCAGGCGCTGTTCAACCTGCATGAACCTGTCCCGGATGTCCCTCATGCCACCGAGATCGTCCCACGTCAGATCGGGAATGTGATCCGCCAAGGCGTCGGAACGGGTGTCGCACTCTTCCTCGACGAGGGTGGCGATCTCGGCGGTGCGGCCGTACCTCACCTTGCAGCCCTTCTTGAGCTGCGGATCCTTCAGGACCCTCGGGGCGGCGGTGACGACGATCTCGTCGTCGTTTGCGCCTCTGATGACCACTTCGCCGGTGTCGGTCTTGACCCGCTCGACGCTGCCGATGTCCGCCCCGTGAAAGGACGTAACCCGATCCAGGATGGCCCCGCCGTCGCTGGTGATGGCGACGAGGTCGCCGACCTCGAGGTCCAGACCGGGGGCCACGGCGCACAGGGCCTGTGCCCCGCCCGGCAGCAAGCGCACCAATGCCAAGGGCGCCGGGCCGTCGGCGGCGCCCCCGTTGGTGGGGCCGCCATCGCCATCGGCCCTGCCGTCGTCCTGTGGCCCCCCCGCCGAATGACCCTTGGGGGCGTAGATGCCGACCCTGAACACCACCCCTGTCCGCAGCGGGGGCGAGGTCACCGCCGCCAGGCGGGCATGCTGCTCCCCCAGCTTCCGCAAGAGGGAGCGGTGGGTGTGGGGCAACCGGTCGGGGGGGATCTCCGACAGCAATTCCAGAACGTCCCGCTCCGACTTTTCACTGGGCCGGCTCACGTAGGCCGCCACAGCGACTTCGATCAAGGTCTCATGCTGACTCATGCCTCACCCCCTGGCGGGCGCGGAACCGGGCGATAGGTGTCGACGCTGCGCTGCTCGAGCCAGGCGCCTGACCTGTCCCAGCCAAACACGGCGCAGCTGTCCGCCCGGCTGCAACGGGGCGTCGGGTCGACGACCAGGGCGAAATGGAAATAGGCGTCGAAGTGGGCCGCCATGATCGCCACGTCCTCCGACGACATGAACAGGGCCGTGGAGGTGGCGGCGGCGGCGCCGTGGGGGTGAGAATGGCTCCAGCCCACCACGCCAAGGTCGCCGTCGAGGGCCACCATTCGCCGGTTGATGTCGCCCCACGTGGCTCGGGTGAACTGCACCGTGGTCGCCGCGGCCGTGGTGTGTCGCGCATCGAGGAAGTGATGGACGGAAACGTAGGGCGCCCCCGTCGCGTCTGGTCGCAGGCGACCGACGAAGACCCCCGCCCGTTCCACGTGCGGCTCCGCCCGGCAATGAGCGAGGTTGTCGTCGAGACAACGCAATGGCATTCGCACCCGGACCTGATGGTCGCGGGCCAGACGCCCGTGGAGCGAGGCCGTCGGCTCTGGCGGGGCCCCACCACCGGCGGCGGAGTCGGCGGCCAGTTGCAGCGGCGGCAACACCCGGGTGTAGGGGTCACGGTCTCGGGGCGCCGTGTCTTCGCCCACCGCCAGCAGCATGTCATAGGCCTCGCCGGCGTCGAGGACCCCGGCGATGGACAGGGAGGCGACCCGGGCCGCGGCCCAGGGGCGCAGTGCCGCCAGGTCCAGCTCCCGCTCGAAGGCGGCCCCGTTAGCCCTCAGGCGCACGCACAGGCCCTGGGCGAAGTACGCCGCCCCGCGAGCCCCCGGGGGCGGGGGCGCCGGCGGGCCGCCCACGGGTAGTAGGGTGCCTCGGCAGGGCGCCTCCGCCGGCAAGATGCCGGACGCCACGGCACGGAATCTGGCCGCCTCCAGCAACCGCTTCGCCAATCGTGAGCCGAGGGGTTCAGCGTGGCGTATCTCGTCGCCCTGACGGAAGCCCAGGGTGAAGGCCTTCGTCCGGGGGTCATAGGGGGTTGATGCCATGTCACTGTCCTTGCCGGGGCTCCTGGGCGGGGCGCATCTCCGGCGCCTGCAGCACGCGGTGCTCTTCAGTCTCGTGGAAGGTGGCTCCCACGCGCTCGTGGGCCAGAATCGACTCCCCCGTGTCAAGCCGGTACAGGTGGTACACCAGGGGTTCTCCGCCCTGATCGACGGGCAATTCCATGAGGTCGGTGGCACGGGCGCTCACCTCAAGCCATCGTGCGTCCGCCGGCATCGTGACGGTGGCGCGCTTCTGGCGAGTCTCATCCTCGATCTTGATGGTGCGAACGGTTTGGGTGCTCACTTCGTGGTTCCCTCCTGGGAAGTTGCGCAGATGGCCGCCCAGCGGGCCACCTCGGCCACGCAGAGCGCCTTGATCTCCCGATGGGTGGACCGGTAGGCGGCCACCACCGCCGCCAACCCCTCGTCCACGGCCCGGGCCGATAGGCCGGCCGTCGCCAGGCGTCTTTCCATCACCGCCGTCAGCTCGCCCGTCGACGTGCTGACCCGCAGGCCGAATCTCACCGCCAGGCGGCCGTTCTGGCGGAGGATGAAGCCGGCGACGCCGGCCATGAGATCCGCCGTCACCCCCGCCGGCAGCCATACCGTGGTGGCTATGCTCAAGCACTTGCCCCTGGGCACCAGCTCGCATACCGGCGGCAAACCTCGTGTCGCCGCCTCGGATCGGACCAGCCGCCAGCCCAGATCCGTCGTGGTCACGTCCCAACATGACGGAGCCCGGTCGCGGCGCCATTCCGCCACGGCCTTGTCCACCGCCGACGATCGAGGGTCATCCTCTGCCCCGGAGTCGCGGCCGGGCGACCCGCCAGCATCCGGGACCTCGCCGGCGGCGGCCGCCGCCCCCGCCTTGATGAAAGCCCGCCAGCCCACGGCGGCCCGCCCGGTGATCCCCACCCCGTCGGGCAAGGCTTCCGCGCCGCGCGCATCTGTGCCCCCATGGTCC
>CAZXNP010000210.1:0-4201 GCA_964642035.1 uncultured Anaerolineales bacterium
GCGGGTGGCCCCGGGGAGGGCCGGGGGGCCAAGGCGGCGCGGCCGCCCCCCGCCCCCCCGGGCCCCGCCGGCCGCGGGGAGTGTCCCAAGAGCTCGCGCCGTGGATCCGCGGACCGCGGGGCCCCGCCCGCTGGCTGCGACGCCACGCCGTGTCCGCCGCCGCCGCCAGCGCCAGCGCCGCCGCCGCCGCCGCGGGGGCGGTACTGGCGTTGTGGCTGCGCCGACGCTCGAGGCGCCAAGCACTAGATATCTAGGTTGCGCACTTCCCGGGCATGGGTCTGAATGAAACGCCGCCTCGGGGGCACCTCGGCACCCATCAGAATCTGAAACGTGTGATCGGCCGTGGCGCCATCCTCGATGTTGACCCTCAAGAGCCGCCGTCGATCCGGATCCATGGTCGTTTCCCATAGCTGGTCGGGGTTCATCTCCCCAAGACCCTTATAGCGCTGCAGGCTCGCGCGATCCCGATTCATGGAATCTAGCAGCGCCTCCTTTTCCTCCTCGCTGTACACGTATTCCGACTGACGGCCGTTCTTTATCAAGTAGAGAGGCGGCTGGGCGATGAACATGTGCCCGGCCTCGATCAACCGCGGCATGTACCGGAAGAAGAAAGTGAGGAGCAACGTGCGAATGTGGCTGCCGTCGACATCGGCGTCCGTCATTACAATGACCCGGTGATACCGCAGCTTGGACAAGTCGACGTCGTCGCCGATACCAACCCCCAGCGCCTGGATCAGGGCCCGGATCTCATTGTTGGTCAGGATCTTGTCCAGGCGCGACTTCTCCACATTGAGGATCTTCCCCCGCAGGGGTAGCACCGCCTGGAATTGCCGGTCTCGTCCCTGCTTCGCCGAGCCGCCGGCACTGTCACCCTCGACGATGTATAGCTCCGCCTCCTCCGCGTTGCGGGTGGAGCAGTCGGCCAACTTGCCTGGGAGGGACGAGGACTCCAAGGCACTCTTGCGGATCACCAGATCCCGCGCCTTCCTGGCCGCCGCCCGGGCCCGGGAGGCCGTCAGGCACTTCTCGATTATGCCTCGGGCGTCCCTCGGGCTCTCGTCGAGCCACTGGGCGAATCGGTCGGCCACCACGGCCTCCACCTGGGCCTTGACCTCCGCATTCAACAGCTTGACCTTGGTCTGGCTCTCGAACTGTGGATCGGGCACCTTGACACTGACGATGGCCGTGATGCCTTCCCGTGTGTCCTCCCCCGACAGGTTGGCGTCGCCCTCCTTGAGCATTCCGCTCTTGCGGGCGTAGTCGTTGAGCACTCGAGTGATAGCGCTCCGGAAGCCGGTGAGGTGCACACCACCGTCAGGAGTGACAATGGTGTTGGCGAAGGCGAGGGTGTTGTCCACGAACCCGTCAGTGTACTGCCACGCTGCCTCCACCTGGGTGCCATCCGCCTCGTCTTCGACGTAGACAACGGGATGGAGGACGCTACGCCCGCGGTTCAAATAGCGGACGAAGCTCTTCACGCCGCCATCGAAATAGAAGGTGAAGTCGAGGGGTGGATCGGCGCGCTCGTCGCGCAACACCACCTTGGTGCCCCGCGTCAGGAAGGCCATCTCCTTGAGGCGCTGCCGTATGGTCTCGAAGCGATAGTCATCGGCGTCGAAAATGTCCTGGTCCCGCATGAAGGTAATTCGCGTGCCGGTGCTCTCATTGGCCTCCATCGGCCGCACCTGTTCCACACCGGACTCCGGGACACCGCGCCTATAGCGCTGCCGGTACACATGGCCCTCGGTCCGCACCTCGGCCTCGAGCCATTCGCTCAGGGCATTGACCGCCGACACGCCCACGCCGTGGAGGCCCCCGGACACCTTGTAGCCGCCACCGCCGAACTTGCCCCCGGCATGGAGCCGGGTCATGACTGTTTCCAGGGCGCTTAGCCCCGTCTGCTTGTGGGTCCCCACGGGAATACCACGGCCGTTGTCAATCACCGACACCGACTCATCGCGGTGAACGATGACCTCGATTCGATCGCACGTGCCGGCCATCGCTTCGTCGACCGCATTGTCCACCACCTCGAACACCATATGGTGTAGGGCCTTGGCATCGGTACCACCGATATACATGCCCGGCCGGCGCCGCACCGCCTCCAAGCCTTCGAGGACCTGAATGGTGTCGGCGGTATAGGTGAGGGTCTTGTCTGGTTTCTGGGCCATGGGTTCCCCGGTCGCAGAATGACCGTCGTGCAACCCCTCTATTCTACCAGAACCGCCGTCGATCGCAACGGCCACAACTCCCCTCGGCGGGGTCAGTGAAGTCGGTGCAACAGGCGCCGGCGCAAGCCCGTCAGCCGACGATACGCCTCATACCTCCACGGGCTCACTGGCAAGTCCCACGGCCCGAGGCGTTCAAGCCAGCGGGCACCGAAACCGACCTTGAAACGATATACTCCCCACAGGGGGTCCGACGGCGCGAGGTGGGTGGGGCCGCCCCACCAGTCGTAGCGCCGGCAGCGGCGGCCCATGGCCCAGCACATACTCTCCCACTGGGCCAGGTAGGCGCCCATGTGGCGCCGGCCTTGGTCCGCCGAGGCCCCGTACATGTAGAAGGCCGTTTGGCCCTGGATCACGGGTATGACCCCGGCCAGGGCAGAGCCGTCGCGGCGGGCCAGAATGACAGTGGCCCGGTTGCCGGCAAGAAGAGCCCGCCACGCGTCCAAGTAGTACTCCCGAGGTCGCACGGGGAAACCATCGCGCCGGGCGGTGGCGGAATACAGGTCCCAGAAGGCGGACAGGCTACCCTCGCCGCCGTGGTCCGCGACGACCCCCCGCCGTTTCGCCAGGCGGACGTTGTACCTGGTCTTGGGTTTCATTGCCGCCAGCAGCGCCTCGGGACCGGGGGTGAGGTCGGTGACCATGGTGTTCGGGAATTGGATCGCCTCGTGGCTCCGGCGCCACCCCTCGGCCTCCAGGGCCCTGGCCACGCCCGCGCCCGAGGCGGCCACGTCCAACTCGGCCTTCATCACCGCCACAGAATGGCTGGCCGCCCACGCCGCCAGTTCCGCTAGGACCCGGCGCCAGTCGCCCTCCGACGCTCTGGGAGCCAGCAGAGGGCCGTGGGGAATGTAGGCCAGCTGCCCCCCCAGCACCGGGAGCCTCCGGAGCAGCACCTGGGCAGCGGCTTCGACACGGCTTCTTCCCCAAACGAGGCGGACAAACTGCCAACCCCACCGCTCCTTCAGACGTCCCCACGGCGCCGACTGGAGAATGCTGGCTTCGGGGAAGGCGTCAGCCACGGCTTGCCACTCGGCGTCTTCGTCCACTGCCCTCATCCCCGGCCCGCCCAGATGCGCCCCGCGGCCATGAGCAGGCGCAGGCGGAGGCGCTGCCTGACGTCATCCCACGCCCCCACCGTGCGCTCGACGCGCCCGCCGAAGCCCCGCTTGAATCCCCACACCCCCGCCAGGGGCGCCCCCGCCGCCGACACCGTCAAGGGGTCGGCGCCCTCCCTGGCAGCGAGGCCGACCTCGTCGGGAATGCCCCAAAAGTCGTACCAGCGGCGGCCCTCGGCCTTCGCCATGCGGATGGCCGTCCACTGGAGGAGATGGTTTGGCATGCGGTGCCTCTCTCGCCCGCTGCTTGCCCCGTAGAGATAGGTGGCCGTCGCCCCGAAGTGAATGGTCATTATGGCTGCCACCGCCACTCCATCGTGCTCAGCAATCAGCAGGTGGCCGTCGGGGCCGAAGGCCTGCCACACCGCGGCATAGTAGTCGGCGGGACGGACAGAGAAGCCATCCCGCCGAGCGGTCTCGGCAATCATCGTGGCAAAGGTGCCGAGGTCCACGGCGCTCCCCTCTCGAACCGAGATCCCGCGCCGCGACGCCAAGCCCACGTTGTACCGCCACTTCGACTTCATCGCCCTAAGGAGCTGATCCTCAGGGGGGGCCAGATCGAGGCGCACCGTGCTCCTTCGCTGAACGGGTGGCGCGGGCATCAAGGGCGCTGCGCGCCAGCAGAGCAGACGGGCCTCGTTCATGGCGAAACCGTTCGGTGACCAGGCGGGCAACGGTATGCATATCCATCTTAGATTGGTGGATAAATCAGGCAAACCGCTGTTCTATGATGAACAAGATGAACTGGGAATGTCTGATCTGGGCTACTGTTTCATCGGCGGCATCATCGAACATGGCAGTTCCCTGGCGGCGTTCACAAATCCAAGTACAAATTCATATCGGCGTTTAATAAGAGGT
>CAZXNP010000211.1:0-4189 GCA_964642035.1 uncultured Anaerolineales bacterium
CCGGCCCGCGGCGTCCGACGCCCTTCCTGGTGCAGCCTCCCTTGAAGGAGCCGGATCCCCCAGCGGCCGCGGTGGCGCCGCCGGTCACATCGACACCCTCTTCCCCCGGCCCTCGCCTCCGGGCCGCGGCCGCCGGACTGGCAGCCCTGGCCCTCATCCTCCTATTGTCGTGGTCGTGGCGGCATCTGGCCCGCGGTGACTCGGAGCCGGACTGAAGGGGCGGGGATGTCCTTGCCCCGGGTGGACGGGCCTTGACGATGCCGGTGGAGGGCGGCCCCTGCCTTCGCCTGGCGGGCCTCGGCGACCTGGCCGGAATATCTCACTTCATCTCGACCCGGGGCGGCCGTGGTCTCGACTCGCCGAGGCTCAATCTGGCCTTCGGCCTCTCTGACCCCGCGGCCGCGGTAGTGGCCAACCGGCGGTGCCTCTTCGGGGCCCTGGGCATCGACCCGAGGCGCGTGGCCTTGGTCCGGCAGGTCCACGGTCGGTCCGTGGTCGTGGTCACCGACGGGCAACACGATGGCCTGGCCCCCCCGGACCGGCTCACCGACGCCGACGCCATGGTGACCACCTCCCCCGGCCTGTGGCTGGCTGTCCTGGTGGCGGACTGCGTTCCGGTGCTGGCCGCCGACCCCGTTCGGGGCGCGGTGGGCATAGCCCATGCCGGCTGGCGGGGCACCGTGGCCGGGGTGACGACGGCCCTCTTGGGCGCCCTCACCGGCAAGTGCGGCTGCCAGCCCCAGGACCTCCATGTGGCCGTCGGCCCCTCCATTGGCCCCGACGACTACGAGGTGGGTGCCCAGGTGGCCCGGCGCTTCGCCGACGCATTTCCGGAGGCCGCCGGCGTCGTCCGCCGCGACCGTCGGGGCCGGTACTTCGTGGACCTCTGGCAGGCCAACGTACATCAGGCCCGGGCCGCCGGGGTGCCAGGGAGGAACATCGAGGTGGCCGGCATCTCAACCGCCGGGTGCCCGGACCTGTTCTTCTCCCACCGAGTGGAAGGCCTCGCCGCCGGCCGCTTCGCCGCCGGGGTGGCCCTGTGCTGAGCATTCTTGGGGTCGACTACCCGCGTCTCGGCCTGGGCCTGGTGCTGGCGGCGGTCATCTCCGGAGCCGCCCTGAGGGCCGGAGCCTTGAGTCGTGGCGGAGCCGTCGCGGCAGTCCTGGTCGGCGGCGCCGTGTTCGGCTTCGGTGGCCCCATCTGGGGCGGCGTGCTGGTGAGCTTTTTCCTGTCCTCGTCCCTCCTTTCCGCATCCGGACCTCGCCCCGCCGCCATGGCCGCCGACTACTCCAAGGGCTCCCGGCGAGACCTGATGCAGGTGCTCGCCAACGGCGCCGTGCCCGCGGCCATATCAGTGGCCAGGGGCGCCTCCGGCAACAGTCTGCTCTTGGCGGGCTTCGTAGGTGCCGTGGCCGCCAGCACCGCCGACACCTGGGCCACGGAAGTCGGCCTGCGAAGCAGCGTGGCCCCGCGCATGGTGACGACGGGGCAACCGGTCCGCCCCGGCACGTCGGGGGCGGTCACGGCCTTGGGGAGCGCCGGCGCCGCGGCGGGGGGCATCTTCATTGGCCTGGTGGTCGCCGTGCTCCTGGCGACCCAAAGCACATTGACCGGCCTGGGGCCAGATCTCACCGTGGCCCGCTACCTGGTCATCGCGCCCCTGGCGGGCCTGGCGGGGGCAGCCCTTGACAGCTGGCTCGGCGCCACGGTCCAGGCCGTGCGCTGCTGCCCCCGATGTGAGAAGGAGACGGAGCGGGCCATCCACTCCTGCGGCACCCCCACCCGCCACGTCCGGGGCCACCGGCACATCGGCGGCGACGTTGTGAACCTGTTGGCGAGCCTGGTTGGGGCGGCGGTCGGACTGGCGGTGGACCTCATCGTCTTCATGTGACCGGGGCGGTTGCCATGGGCCGTACCAGGCCGTGGGCCTTGGCCGCGGCCACGGCAGCCTCGTAGCCGGCATCGGCGTGCCTGAGGACCCCACTCGCCGGGTCGTTGGTCAGCACCCTCTCGAGGCGAGCGGCGGCCTCCGGGGTGCCGTCGGCCACGATGACCTGGCCGGCGTGCTGCGAGTAGCCGATTCCCACGCCGCCGCCATGGTGGAAGCTGACCCACGTGGCGCCGCTGGCCACGTTGAGCATGGCATTCAGCAGCGGCCAGTCGCTGACGGCGTCGGTGCCGTCGCGCATGCCTTCGGTCTCCCTTCTCGGGCTGGCCACGGACCCGCTGTCCAGATGGTCGCGG
The DNA here is from genome assembly GCA_964642035.1 of uncultured Anaerolineales bacterium. Classification (GTDB taxonomy): domain Bacteria; phylum Chloroflexota; class Anaerolineae; order Epilineales; family Epilineaceae; genus CAZXNP01. The sequence continues at coordinate 2,245 of CAZXNP010000211.1, forward strand.
CCGATGACGATGGGGGCCTTCAGGGCCCCGCTGGCCACGGCGCTATTGAAGGCCAGGCCAGCCTTGGCCCGCTCCCCCAGTCCCAGCCAGCAAATGCGCGCCGGCAAGCCCTGGAATGCCACCCGCTCCCTCGCCAGGCGCAGCCATCGCAGGAGGGGCTCATTGTCGCCGAAGAGCTCGGCCACGATTCGATCGGTGGTGTAGATATCCTCGGCGTCGCCGGACAAGGCCACCCATCGGAAAGGCCCCTTCCCCTCGCAGAACAGCGGCCGGATGAAGGCCGGCACGAAGCCCGGGAAGTCGAAGGCCTGGGCCACCCCGGCGTCGAAGGCCCGCTGCCGCAGGTTGTTGCCGTAGTCGAAGGTGACGCTGCCCCGCTCCTGGAGGCGGAGCATGCCCCGCACGTGGTGGGCCATGCTCGCCATGGCCGCCTCGCGATAGGCACCGGCGTCCTCCTGACGGAGCCGGGCCGCCTCGGAGACGGAGTAGCCCTGGGGCACGTAGCTGAGCACGTCGTGGGCCGGAGTCTGGTCGGTGACGAGGTCGGGCACCACCCCCGCCTCCGCCAAGGCCCACACCACGTCAGCGGCATTGCCGAGAACGCCGATGGACACGGCCTCCCGGCCATCCTGCGCCGCCCGGGCCCGGGCCAGGGCCGCGTCCAAGTCCTCGTACCACTCGTCCAGGTAGCGGGTCTCGATACGGCGCTCGATGTGGTGGCGATCGACCTCGGCCACCAGGGCCACGCCGCCGTTCATCGTCACGGCCAAGGGCTGGGCACCGCCCATACCCCCAAGGCCAGCGGTGTACACAAGGCGGCCTGCCAGGGACGAGTGGAAGTGCTGCCGCGCCGCCTCGGCCAGGGTCTCGTAGGTGCCTTGGAGAATGCCCTGGGTGCCGATGTAGATCCACGAGCCGGCGGTCATCTGGCCAAACATGATGAGGCCCCTGGCCGCCAGGTCGTCGAAGTGCTCCTGGGTGGCCCAGTGGGGCACCAGGTTGCTGTTGGCGATGAGCACCCGCGGGGCATCGGCGTGGGTGGTGAGGACACCCACGGGCTTGCCGGACTGCACCAGCAGGGTCTCGTCGTCGTCGAGGCCGCGCAGGGCCGCAACGATGGCGTCGAAGGCCGCCCAGGATCTGGCCGCCTGGCCGCGGCCGCCGTACACCACCAGGCGGTCCGGATCCTCCGCCACCTCTGGATCGAGGTTGTTCATCAGCATCCGCAGGGCGGCCTCCTGGAGCCAGCCCTTGCAGGAAATCTGGGTCCCCCGGGGGGCCCGCACCCTGCGGGCTCCCGGGAGGGCGCCGGGAACCCCGGCCCCTTGGGTCATGGCGCGGGTAGTCTCGACCATTTGGCCGTCCTCCAGGCTCGCGATCGGGCCGAGTATAGCACCGGTCCCGGCCCCCCAGCCGACGGAGCCGCGACCTCTGCAAGTTTCGGGGCCGGCCAGCGTTGTCCGCGGCGTCCCCGTGGCTATACTGCCACCCATGCGCCCCGTCTGGGCCAGCGAGGCCCACAGCTACCCGACCCGGAACGTGCCGCGCACCGCCGACGTGGTCGTGGTGGGCGGCGGCTTGATTGGGGTGGCCATCGGCCTGGGCCTGGCCTCGTCGGGCCGGCGCCCCGTTCTCATCGACCGCCACCGGGTTGCCGGCGGTGCCTCCGGCTCCAACGGCGGCCTTCTGATCCCGGGGGCCCCCGAGTCGTTGCCCGATCTGATCGCCCGCTGGGGGCCGACGGTGGCCCGGCGGATCCGCGGCGCATACGAATACGGCGCCGCCCGGCTGGTGGAGTGGATCATGGACCTCGACCTGGCATGCCAGTGGCGGGGCGAGGGGGCCCTCCGGGGTGGCAACCCGCGCCAGGAAGCACGGGAGCTGGGCCCGGCGGTGGCGCTCCCCGCGGGGGGCGCGTCGCCGCGAGCGTGGGGCGCGGACTGCA
>CAZXNP010000212.1:0-4178 GCA_964642035.1 uncultured Anaerolineales bacterium
CGCTTGACACGCTGCCTAAGCCGCGCAATGCGCGGGTTGGACAGTCGCTGTCCAGGGAATTGTTCGACACACCATTTCCAAACCAGGTGGGGTTCGCGTCTTCCGCGTCTTCCTCAACATCGTCGGCCCTTCTGCAGGACCATCACAGCGGCTGAACGGCTTTCTTCAGATATGGCTTCAACCTGGCCACAACTTCAGGCCTCTGGTTGGCGAGGTTGTTCTGCTCGCCGATATCCTCCTTCAGATTGAACAACTCGTGCCTATCGTCCCCATGCACAATGAGTTTCCAATCACCCACGCGTACCGCCTCGGACGCTCTCCACATGAAGTAGCGGTATTCGCACTCCTGCTGCTTGTCTGGCTGTCCCAACAGTGTCGGCAGATAACTGACTCCGTCGGTCTTCGCCTTGCCCGGACTGATGCCCGCAATCTCGCAGGCGGTCGGCAAGAAGTCGTTGAATCCGCTCTGATGGCTGGTGACCGAGCCCGCCTGGATAGTCCCAGGCCAGTAAGCGATGAACGGCACCCGTGTACCGCCTTCGTAGATGGAGCGTTTGCCCCCCCTCAATGGTCCCGAGCTCTGGAAGAAGTCCACTTGCTGTCCTCCTTCACCTGAAGGGCCGTTGTCGCTGGAGAAGATAACCAGGGTGTTCTTCTCAATCTTCAACTGCTTGAGCAGCGCCACGAGCTTACCGACGGATCGGTCCATCCTCGAGATCATAGCAGCGTAGGTGGCATTCGGATCCTTAACGGCGCAGTAGCCGTCATGCCATCGCGTGCCATAACCCGCATCCCCTGGTTTGCCGCCGCCGCCGACCTTCCTGGGCTTTTCGTCCCACTTGAGCGTTCGGTAGTAGGCCAGATCCGGATCGTCCTCCGGCACCGCCAACTCAGCATGCGGAATGGCGAACGGGAGATAGAGAAAGAACGGTCTATCCCTATTCGTCCGAATAAACCTAACCGCTTCCTCGTAGAACAGGTCGTGGGCGTACCGCAGATTCCTGTCGGGTCGGTAATGTCCCGTGGCATCTCTGATGTCTCCCTGATTCGGCGGGTACTGAATCTTCTCTTCATTGCGCCATAGATAGTCGGGATAATAGAAATGGGCGGCGCCCTGGTTGGTGAATCCGAACCAGTGATCAAACCCCTTGTTCGTCGGAAATCCGGGGTGTGAGGGATTGTTGGTTGGGTCGCCAGGGTTCCTGTGTGCCCCCATCATGCCGAACTTGCCGATCATCCCGGTGGTGTAACCCGCCTCCTTCAGCAGCATGGCCACGGTTATGTCTGAGGCGATCATGGGCGATTGCTGCCCTTTGATCCGGCAGTGGCCCATGTGCTGGCCCAGCAGCAGTGATGCCCGCGACGGTGTGCACACCGTCTGCCCCGAATAGTGGTCCGTGAAGCGCATCCCGCCTCTTGCCAACAAATCGATGTTCGGTGTCCTGATCTTCTTCTGTCCATAACACCCTACGTCGCCGTACCCCAGGTCATCTGCCAGGATAAATATGATGTTGGGTTGTTGGCCGGCATGCACGCCGGCAGGCACACCGGCTGTGATGACAAGCGCCACACAGACGATCATGTGCTTCAGATACGTGATACAAATCATTGGTTTTCCGCCTTTGTCGAGCGCCTGCAATGACGCGCGAGAAATGGCCGCGTTCGCGCGGCTAATTCTTGTCGCTGTCCATTGCTTTGCTGGCTTCGATTCTCTCTGTTGTCCGAAAGTCCTCGTGGTAGGGCTTGGGAGTAAGACTCGCAGATGAGAGCCACGCTTGCCAAGCTCTCTTGTCATAGCCGAAATCACGACCAGCCAGATCGACAAGTTCGTCGTGGGCGCTTCGCGCAAGGAAGCCACGGATGTCGTGAAGATATCCAAGCACAATATCGTAGCCGCGTCGCGACCCGCAGCGCGCCAACGCCCTGCCTACGCAAAGCTCGAGATACGCGTAGCGGTCCTCTCGGCGACTCGCAAGGCCCCGGGCGGTCTTCCGGAGATCGGTTCCCCTCGGGTGGACGCCGTTGCGGATGCCCTGTTTGTCGGCCAGGATCATCAGGGCTTCGACACAGGCGGGAACACCCAGTCGCTCTGCCGCGTAGCAGACACTGAAAACGTAACTGAACATGGGGCCGGTGTGTTCAGTCTCGGCTTCGACCTCTTTGGCGATCGTCGTCATGAACGGGACAATCCGTTTGTCACCGAGCCGTGCGAGAGTGTTGATCAAGTACGTTGGGTCCGGGGCAAATCCATGGTCTGGCAGCGGGTGCTTCATGCGTTCTGTAGGGACTCGTGTCAGACCAGGTAGCCTGCCGGCCCCAAGCAGACGCTCGAGTTCATCGAGCAGTATTTGGGAGGCGCTCGTGTCACCGAGAAAACACAGCGCCCTGGCCAACTCAACCTTGCCCATTCTGTTGGCCTGCGGTAAGGCTTCCTTCAGAATAGGGATCGAGGCCTTCGGCCGGGCAAGAATTTGGACTTGGCGGTCGAGGGGCAGGTCTCCCGTTGCGAGCTGAGCAACATATCTGCGCAGATCTGCATTACTCATCGGCGGCAGTTCGTGGTCCTTGACCCCGTCGATCTGTTTGAGGTCCTCACTCGACAGCACTCCGATGATATTGAGTTGCTTCTGCATTTCTCTCATGTCGACCTGATCGAGCGGCACGTCGTCCCGGGCGCTTGTGGCTGCGATCAGTCCTGCGGCTCCGCCCATGGCCACCATGTCCCGCTGCATTCTGGCCAGCGCCAGAGCATCGTGGCTTACAGAATACGCCTTGCCCACAACCAGGATATTCTCAAGATCAACGGGGCGAATAGCTCGATACGGTATTTGCACCGAATAGTTGGTCAGGCGGGCCCATTCAACATATCCGCTGAACGAAAGGTCGCTGTCGGCAATCCCCTTGATGTCGAAATTGGCCTCGCAGATCAGCAGAAGATCCTCGAACCGACGTTTGGCCAGTATGTCACTGACTGTGACCTGGTAGGCGCCCTGTATGTGCCGAGTTTCCCGCGGAGTCAGGTAGTACTGTGGCTCCGTTACCTTCCCTTTCTTGAAGCGCCGGCCCGCAATGATGGCTCGGGTCATGTCAGTCGGGTCGCGGGGGTCGACAACATATGCAAAATGCCGTCTCGCCTCGGGATCGCTGCCTGCGAACTGGGCGAAAGAGTACCAAAGCGTCATGGCATCGCGTCGTGTCCCATACGTCATGCTGCTACCGGCCCTTGCCGCTATATCGCCGTCTCCCGTCGCGTCCACGATCCGCTTCGCCTTGATTACAGCGAGTCCCCGCGGGCTTACGATCACAACGCCGGTGACGGTTCGGTCCTTGACGACGGCTCCGAGGGCAATGCAGTGAGTCAACAGACGGGCACCGGAAGCAAGCAACGTGTGAAGTTGTCCCATGCACTTGGGCATATGTGTCTTGCTCATCATTTCGGTTGCCTCTGCGTCGAGGCGACTCACGAAAGAGGTCCTGCGCCCATACCAGTATTTCGAGACACCGCCGATGGTGTGTGTCCCGCCAACATCTCCATATCTCTCGATAGCGATGGTGTCAGCTCCCTGCTTCGCCGAGACGACAGCGGCAGGCATGCCGCTTGTGCCGGCGCCGACAACAAGGACTTCGCACTCTTCAATTACAGGGATTCGTAACCCTTCCACCACGAGGCTGTCAGTTGTGCTGCAAATCGGACTGAGTTCCTTGAACTGCGCTTGCGCTTCGCTGGCTCGTCCTGACGGCGTAGGAATGAGGGAGAGGTGAACTTCGCTGCTCTTCGTACGTTGCGTTCCGACGGGTTTGGCCTGAACTATCGCGTCTGCGACAACGTGCAGTAGAGAAGGGCCTTGAAAGGGCTCTACAAGTATGTTGGCGACAGCGTCATTCACATCGACTGCCGGGCCGCACACCAGCAGGTTGGAAACTCCCTTGGGTCGGCAGGCGTCAGGCGACAGCGTCTTGTCAGAGGAACGGCTCACGAGGCGCTTTACCGGGTCGGCCAGAACAAGATCGCCCCCTCTGACAAAAGTTGTCTTCTCTATGATCCCGGAATCTACAAGCCGTCCGGCCAGCATAGCGGCAACGCTCCTTGCCTTGAGCCCATAAACTGTGTCGTGGAGCGGCGCTGTGGGAGAGGAGAGGAGGAGACGGAATTCGGCAACATTGCCGTGCATTACCAT
>CAZXNP010000213.1:0-4166 GCA_964642035.1 uncultured Anaerolineales bacterium
TGGAAGAAATCAATAAAGCATACCAGAAATGGGATAAAGAAAGAACTGAAGAAGCTAAAGAATTGTGGTACAAAGCCGTAAGGAGATTTAGTGAAATACATCGTTATCATACTACTGTTGAGCACCAACGGAATAGACATTAAAAAAGTTAAAATTAAACACACCGGCAATTGTGATGGAATCGCTAATGCCTGGGTAGATGTGAATATGAAATACTATTCAGAACGTAATGGAGATCCCAAACTCCAGGGCTGGTATGATTCTAAAGGTAAACTCTTACTCGGTTGGATCTGTAATTAATCAGTCCCATTCTGTCAGAGGGAATCGACAATGAATGGGAACAAAAGGTGAGAAGATTTCCGTCTACCACAATTTAGACACATTGTCAAGTCTGTTTCTCTACTTTTTTCTCTACCTCAGCACACATGAATTTAACATAGATTCTATTGGTATTAATATACTCCTCACCCATGACGTTATAGAGCGTCAAGGTGTCATTGGTCCCAGCATACATGCATTCAGCCCAGGTCTTGAACTCAATATTCTTGGTATAAGGTTGCTTGCATTCGCCGTATAAAGCGGAGCAAATAATGATACTTAAAGCTATTATTTTCATTGACTTCCTCTCTTTAAAATCCTATATTATGAATTATGGAAAGTGATAAATTTTTAAATCTGTTAAGATTTATTAGCAGAGAAAATGTAAGATTGAAAGCTAAAGTTGCGGCGTTGGAAGATGAAATTGCTGCACTCCATACTATTTTAAAACAAGAAGAAAAGGAAGAAGAGGAAAACAATGACAGACATAACTAAATATAGAAATATTTCAGTTAGGATTCCGGTCTACGGTAATCTACAAAAGATTGCACGAACTTTAACCGGCGTCGAAGGTGTAAAGGTATCCATTTCTAAAACAGTTGAGACTCTTGCAGAAAAAGAAGTACAACGTTTGAATGGAGAATTAAAAAATAAAGGAAAAGATAAGTAATGTTAGGAAACTCGACCGCTCCTAACTTAACAGGCGGCCGAGCACTAGAACCCGAGCAATATCTCTGGATCGCAGTGCTGGCTCGAGCTGTTCACGATGCCTTTGCGGTATCGGATTATCATGAAGCGAGACAGGCATTAGCTTGGCTTAAAGGATTCAGTGATGATTTTAAATTTGTGTGCGAACTGGCGGGCAGGAATCCTAGGTACGTGCATGATAAATTAATTAAACAATTAAATGAAAGAGAGAAGTATTTTGAAGAACTCAGAAGAGAGAACCCATTCAGCTATTTGTCCAAAATGTAAAGGAAATGGCTATATTAGGTACCATCAGAACCTAATTCAGCTATGGAATTGGGGCTTTGGATATAGTAGAGTACGCGACTGTGAAACTTGTAATAACCAAGGAGAGATCGTTTATGAAGAGCCTAAAATTGTGCCTTTCGATGATCATAGTAGCTGTCCTCACAACTAGTTGCTCAGAGTTTGCGCTCTTAGCAAGCGGGGCTAGTATTGCCGGAACACAAAATGCGTATGTGAAGGCTTATAATGGCGCCGATATATTAACCATTATGTATACTGATAAAGGAATAAAAAAACACGCTTATGAACAGTTACGAACTACGAAAAAAATTAAAAAGTATATACGACCATCCGGATTATTATCGCAGTAGCGGGAAGAATAAAAAATTGGTCTGTATTACTAAGGTTAAGGAAGAGTTATTAGGTCCTTATCTAAAGTCGCGTCGAAAAGCGAATAAGAAATATTACTCTAAAGAAGAGAATAAAGAGAAGAAACGTTTGTATATGAAGGAGTATGCTAAACGTGCTTATGTTAAAGCGAAAGTTAAGAAGAAGTATAAAGACCGTAAGGATTGGTGGAAAGCTTATTACCAGCGTCCTCACGTTAAGGCGAAGATGAAAGCCTATGCTAAGGAATATAATAAGCGACCTAAAGTGAAGATTGCTCGACACGAATGGTATATTAATAAACTAATAAAGGAGAATGAAAAACTACATGAAGAAAACTCAGAACGGTTCACTAACTACTCTTGATGAGAATCAGTTAGAACAGATGTTCCAGGAACTCTTTAAAATGAGTGTGGAATTATCCGAACGTTATAATAATCCTCAAATGGTAGCCTCTACGTTCATGGCTATTGGAATACGAATGTATAAGACCGTCCTCTCGGACTCCGAGTACGATCGCATGCTGGAGTTTATGTTAGACTCTAAAGATAAAGTTAAACCCTACGACGATCCAACGAAAGATACGATTCACTAATGGACCCGAAAAATTTATTTTTTATGTTAGTCTTCGGAGGTCTCAGTTCCATGGTCCTTGTTTCGTTGTACATGCTCATCTGGGGGATCCACTGAAGTACTCCGATAAATACAAATACATCACAGGCACACAGATCACGGACCACGGATCGCGGGTCTACGAGATTCAAGGTGCCCGACTACCTAGCGTAACCACAATACTTGCAAAAACAAAAGATCAGGCGTATTTACAGCGCTGGAAAAATAAGGTAGGACATGAAGAAGCAGAACGAATTAAGAATTACAGTAGCAAGCGTGGGACTAGCATGCACAAATTCTTGGAAAAACATATCACAGGGAAAGGATACGATGACCTTACAGAAATTGGCAAAGAAGCTAAGCCAATGGCTCAAAAAATTATTGAAATAGGATTAGTTCCCATTTCAGAATGGTATGGCTCAGAGATAATGATTCATTATCCTGGCCTCTACGCAGGCTCAACAGACTTGGCCTGTCTTCATAATGATATGGAGACAATCATAGATTTTAAGCAAGCGAATCGCCCGAAGAATCAAGAGTGGATAGAAGATTACTATCTGCAAATAGCTGCCTATGCTATGGCCCATGACTATATTTATGGCTCTAGTATTAGACAAGGGATCATAATGGTCTGTACTCCTGACCTATATTTTCAAGAATTCAGGTTTCAAGACCATGATATGCGCGCCTGGAAGCACAAATGGCTCAAAAGACTGGACCAATACTACGAAATGAAGCAAGATTATAAGGAAGAAGCCCAGATAGACACCACACAACTCCTGGCTGAATTTGAGAAAGATAAATAGACTATATATGTATATGAGAAGTTTTATACATATCAATAAACAAAACACCTTAAAAAAAGGTAGAATAGTAAGGATTGGACTTAAGTTATTGATATTACTACATAATATGGCTTACTATTTACTTACTTTTATTACTATTTTAGACAATATACAACCTATATATGCACAATACACGCGCACAAGAGACTCAAAATAAAACTTTGAAAAGTTTTGATATCCCTATATACAGAAATGGGGTTATGCATAATGGGGAAAAAATTGACAGACGAGAACTGGATGGATACGTTCAATCGAATTCACAATCCATGGATGTACACAGATGAAACGAAGAAAACCAAAACCAAAAAGAAAACGAGGGTCAGACGTTACCGCAAGATCGGTGGAAAAATTAGGCTTCGCAAAATATAGAGTTGAGTGGTTTGATATTGCTTCTGATTCAGGCTGGGCTTCGGCTCATCAGTTTGATGAGATGGAGTTAGCAACACCTGTTAGTGAGGGTTGGTTGTTTGATAAGGATGAATGTGTCATTAAGCTCTTTGCAAGTTATGATAAGGATGATGATGGTATGGTCTTTGGTGAACGTACGGTTATTCCTATATCTTGCATTAAGAAAATGAAAAAGATAAAGTAATTGAATTATGGCAAAGAAAAAGAAAAAAACAAAGAAAAAAGATAAGAAGAAAAAGAAGAAGAAAAGAAAATAGGCTTATGTGGCCTCAGTCGGAGTGGATGCAACTTTTTTTAGTGGTCGCAGTCCTTTCCCTTTTTTATTGGGTAATGATTTCACTTCCGCTTTTATCTCTTCGATAGGTTTAGCATTTAATATAGGTGCATAGTCATCAATGATTTGTTTCATTTTGGCTTCAAGTTCTTGCTCACTCATATCTTCTAACTTACCGGTTTTTATAATCTTCTGCTCGACGTAGAGTCCAGCGGCTTTCCCCCTGCTTACTTCAGCATTTACTGCTGATGAAAAGCTTCCTCTCCCTATTGCTTTGTCTCTGATCTTAGCCAGTTCAGCTATGTGTCTTTCAAAGTCTATTGCGTATTTCTTTTGATTCTCTTCTCTCA
>CAZXNP010000214.1:0-4155 GCA_964642035.1 uncultured Anaerolineales bacterium
GGCGCCGGCCTGCCGCCGCCAGCCAGGCCACGACCCCACCGGCGGCCAGGGCCAGGGCCGGCATCAGGTACACGAGGTGGCGGTGGAAGAGGGGCCGGCGCAGGAGGAAGAACGCCAGCAGGGTGGGGAATTGCCAGGCCACAACCGCCCCCCGGGGGCCGGCAATGGCCCGCAGGCCCAGGGCGCCCCCTGGGGCCAGGGCCACCAGGTCCGCGTGGCGCTCCGCCGCCGACCGGAAGAAGGTCAGCGTCTTGGTGGCGACCTGGGACCAAGATAGCTCGGCCCCCTGGCGCAAATGGTGCCCCAGCACGGCTTGATACGTCTCCGGTGACAGGGCCAAGAAGGGGCCCATGACCACCGCCACCGCCAGGGCGCCGGGGATTACGAGGAGGGCCGCGTCCCTGACTCCCCGGCCGAGGGGACGCCGGCCGGTGACGATCCCGGCGGCGATGAACGCCACGGCGGCGGCCCAGGGCAGGGCGGCAAACAGCTTCGACACCAGGCCCAGGGCGAAGAGGAGTCCGGCGGCGGTCATTCCCCGGGCGCTCCTGCGGCGATCGGCCACCAGGAACACGAGGAGCCCCGCCGTGGTGGCGGCCAGCATGGGCGCCTCGGGCCGGAAGGCCCGGCCGATCAGGAAGACGTCCTCGCGGAACAAGAAAACGGCCATTGCCGCCAGGCCGGCGGCGTCGCCAGCCAGCTCGCGTCCCGCGGCGTATACCCCCGCCCCGGCCATGAGCACCAGCACCAGACTCCATGCCCGGAGGGCCCGGGGATTGGGCCCCACGGTCGCCACCACCGCCGCGCCCCCGTACATGAACCCCGGTAGTTGCGGCGTGAGGAAGTCGCGATAGGGCACCTCGCCTTCGGCGATTCGCCACGCCGCGTAGAAGTACCCGTCCTCGTCGTCGTCCAGCATTGAGGCACCGAGGCCGTGGCTGTACACCAGGGCGGCGACCACCATGATCACGACGGCGGCGGCGAGGCTCCAGGGCCGGCCAGGGGCGGGGGTGGATACGGCGGCCGTGGGGTCGAGGTTGGTCGTGGGGAGCGATCGAGGGACCGGTGATGGCATGGGCGGCGCCCCATGCTATAGGATGGGCGGTCCGTCGTCACGATGGAGCGCCCCGTGGGTGCTCCCACTGTGCCTCGGGGGCCGGGCCGTGGCGGCTTCGGTGTTGTTGGCCCTGTCCGTCGGAGGGATTCAGCGCGGACGGCGGCGCTACGCGAGCGGGGGCGCCATCACGGTGACCATCTGAGGAATCCCTCGGGCCTTTCGCTGCCGGAGGCGTCCGGTCCCGGACACTGGCTCGACCCATGCCGGGCCGGGTACAATGGGGACGCCGGCCCCGGGGCCGTCCTCGGCCCGGGGCCCAGGCCACCCTCGCCCCATAAGGACCCAGAAATGCAGTCCGATGTTGACATCCTGGCCTCTGCTCGGCTGTTCGAGGATCTGCCGCGCCCCGCCTTGGAGCGGTTGGCGGAGCGGACCCAGCACCGACACTTCGACGCCGGAGAGGGCGTCTTCAACGAGGGGGACCCAGGGGCAGCGCTCTACATCGTTGCCGAGGGGGAGGTCCGCATCGACATCGCCAGCCCGGCCGGCGAGAAGGTGACCTTGGTGTTCCTGGGGCCCGGGGAGGCCTTCGGCGAGCTGGCCCTGTTGGATAACGCCCCGCGGTCGGCGGATGCAGTGGCTACCGAGGCCACGACCCTGTTGTCGTTGTACCGCAAGGACTTCTTCTCCATTCTCGAAGGCGAGCCCGAAGCGGCGCGGGCCCTGGTGGGCACCCTGGCCGGGTACGTCAGGAGCACCAACCAGCGCTTGGCGGATGCCGCCTTTCTCGATGTCCCCGGGCGAATGGCCAAAGCCCTGAAGACCCTTGCCGATCGCTACGGCAAGGAGACCCCGGACGGAATCTTGCTGGACCACGAGCTGACGCCGTCGGATTTCGCCGGCCTCACGGGCCTGCACGAGAGTTTCGTGCGCAAGCTCCTCCAGGACTATCAGTACGACAGCGTGCTGATGGTGGATGATGGCCGCATAACCATTCACCGGCCCGAGGTCCTGGACCGCTGGCTGCAGGCCGGTTCCTAGGCGCCCGGCCTGCCCCTTTTCGCACCGGGGGCCGCGCTGCGCGGGACTGGCAAGGTGCAGGGCGGGAGGTGTACCCCCAGAGGCACTCCGCCCACCGCAGCGACGCCGACCAGGGCCGATGTAGGGCCGGCCAAATGCCTAAGGGGCTTTTCGGCCGGCTCCCTAGCCCCTCCCGTCCCCCAGGAGGCGGTGGTACAGGTCGATCTGCCTGGCCAGCACGACGGGCACGTCGTAGCGCTCCAAGACGCGGCGCCGGGCCGCCTCCCCCATGCGCCGCCCCCGGGCTGGTTCGGCAGCCAAGGTGGCAAGGGTGGCGGCAAAGGCCTCGTGATCCAGGGCCGGGGCGTCGAATACCCAAGCCTCCGGCTCCGGCAGCAAGCCCACCCCGGCCAGCTGCTCGCGGTTGGCCCCGACGTTGGACGCCACCACCGGCAACCCCGCGGCCATTGCCTCCAGTAGAGCGATGGACAGGCCCTCGCCCCACAGGGGGGTGAAGAGGAGGGCATCGAAGGCCGCCAGCCACCGGGGCACGTCCTCCCGGGGGCCGGCGAAGGTGACGGCTGCCGCCACGCCGGCGGAAGCGGCCTGGCGCCTTAGCGACGCCATCTGTTCTCCGCCCCCCACCAGCACGAAGTGGCTATCGGGTAGCCGGCGGTGAAGGGACGCGGCCGCGGCGAGCCATACGTCGAGGCCCTTTCGGGGCACCAGGCGCCCCACGTAGCCCACGATGAAGGCGCCCGCGGGCAGTCCCAGGTCCCGCCGGGCCTCGGCGCCCTGGGCGAAGGCCGGATCGAAGCGTCTGGCGTCGACGGGGTTGGGCACCACGTCGATGCGGTCCGCCGGCACGTGGAAGGTAGCCTCCAGGTGGTCCCGGGTGGTGGCGGAGATGGCTTGGATGCGGTGGAACACGAGACGATAGGCCACCGCCTCGGTCCAGCGGGCCCTGGCCGGCACGTGGCGGTAGGTGTCGTGCTTTGTGGTGAGGGTCCGGGCCCCGGCTAGCCGGCCGAGGGCGGCGGCCCATCGGTCGGCGGGGGCGAGGTGACCATGGACGATGTCTGGCCGGGCCGCCCTCATCCATGCCCCGGCCCGACGCCACTCCGACACGTGACGTATGGAGCGCACAGCAAAGTCAACCACCGGCACTCCAGTGGCCTCGAGGGCTGGGCGCATGGGCTCCGGCAGGCCGGCCCGCCGCGACGGCCCGGCCACCAGGTCCAGGACCGTCACGTCGAAGCCGGCGGCCGGCAGGTGCCGAGCCAGGGTGACGATGAGCTGCTGGGCGCCGCCGATCAGGAGGTTGTTGGTGGCCAGGACGATGCGAATGCCGGGCCTGGTCATGGCCGGGGCCCTCCAGGGTGAGTCGCCGCCGCCAGGTCGGCGGCCAACCGGGCGTTGCGGTGGGCCCGGGCCGCGAGGTCGGGCAGCGCCGCCTCCAGGCGGGACCGGTAGGCGCCGGCTTCCCCAAGGGCCCGCCGGGCGAGGACAACGATGTCTCCGGCCTGGAGGGTCTCGATGTCGAGGACGAAGTCTTCCAGGCCCAGGAGGCGGAAGTAACCCCGGACCTTGGCCTCATAGCCGATGCCGACCGCCGGCACCCCGGCGGTGGTGGCGAAGATGCACGAGTGCATGCGGGTGCCGATCCAGAGATCGTGGCCGGCAATTCGGGCCCGGAGGGCCTCCAGTCCCAAGGCCTCGTCGCTGATGGAGGCGGCCCCGCGGTGGACCATGGCGCCCCGCACGTCCTGGGCGGCGGCGACGTCGTCCCGGGCCGTTCCGGAGACGTCCATTTCTTGCCCCGGCGGGGCCACGGTTGTGGACAGGAACTGCACCCGGGCGCCCATGTCCATGACCAGGGTGTCCAGGGCGGCGGCCAGGGCGTCTCGATAGGCCTCGAAGGAGCCCGTGGCGAACTTGTGCCAGTGAAGGACCGACACCCCGATCAGGGGGCCGGGAGCGCCGGCATCCGGCGCCGGCGGGGCCTTGGCATCCCCGGGCCGCGGCGGCGGCCGGCCCAGAGGCGCGTCGGCAGTGTCGTCTTGTGTGAGAGATTGGCC
>CAZXNP010000215.1:0-4148 GCA_964642035.1 uncultured Anaerolineales bacterium
GCGGTCGGGGCGTGGAGGTCGGGCCCCCTGGGGTGGCCGTCGGCGGGATGTCGCCAGCGTAGTAAACGCTGAGGCCCTCGTTTTCCGTCCCCACCCATACGTCCCCGGTGGCGGGGTCCACGGCCAGGGCCGTGATGGCGATGCTCGCTATACCGCTGTTTCCGGGCGTCAGCTCCACCCACTGGCCGCCGATGCTCACCCGCGCTCCCCCTACGGCCGTGTCGGAAACAGCCCCACCGGCGGGATCGTACTCCCTCACATCGTGGCCCCGGGTTGTGCCCAGCCACGGCAGCCCGCCGGCATCCTCGACCACGGCCGACACCCAGCCCGAGCCCAGGAACCGGTCCGCCACCCACGCCCCGTCGTCGTAGCGATTGATCACGGCATCGACGTAGGGCCAGATGCTGCTCAGGCTGCCGGATTCGAGATCCCAGGTCCCGGCCCACACAGAGCCGCTGGCTCCCACGGCCACTGATCGCACATCGCCGGTGATGAAGGGATCCGGATCGGACTCGACTCCTGAACCATGAAACGTCGTCAGCCCCGCGTCGCCGGCCACCCACGGGCTCCAGGCCCCATCGGCGTAGCGGCTCACACCTCCACCGCGGCGCCGCTGACTGGCATCGAAGTGATACGAGGTCGCCGCCCACACCGCGCCATCCCCAGCTGCCAGGTCGGCGACGGTATTGCCGGTCAGGGTGCCGGAGGTGCCGTCGTAGTCGTAGTAGGCCACAAACTGGTCGGTGGCTGGATCGTACTCGGCAACGCCAAGGCCGGCCTGGAGAGAACCCGTCTCGTCCCCGGGCTCCCCCTGGGCAATGCCGATCCCCAGCCACACGAAGCCATCGTCATCCGTAGCCACGCTGCTAACCTCGTTACCCGGCAGGCCCGAATTGGAGGTTGTCAAGGAGAACCAGCTATCGCCGGCCGGATCGTAGGCACTGACACCGCCATCCACCCAGGCCCCGGACTCATAGGAACTGGGGGAAGTGGCTACCCACAGCCGGCCATCGGCCCACGCCAGATCGGTGACCAGGTCCCCAACGAGGCCGCCCCCTGTGCTGGCCCGGGTGAACTGCTGCCAACCCCCTCCCGACCGCATCATGAGCCCTGCGCCCCGAGTGCCTACCCAAGTTCGGCCCTGGCCGTCGAAGGCGATGGCGGTGATGTCGTTCGCGTACGGGGTCGTCGGCGCCGTAGTTAGAGCATCGTCCACGAAGGTCGACAGCGGCACCACACCCGAGCCCAGGTTGCCGGGGCCGTTGGTGCCCAAGTAGGCCACCCCTGCGCTGACGGCGATGGAAGTGACAACGTCTGTAGGCAACCCGTCGTCGGTGGTCCAGGTAGTCCAGGAGGAGCCGTCGTAGCGCGACACACCGTAGCCGGCATTATCGTCGCCACACGCCGCCCACACTTCACCGCCGCGGGTGGCGATGGCCCACACCTTGTCGTCGCACACCCCCGCCGACTCCTCGAAACCACCCCAAGTCATGCCGTCGAAGGCCAGCACGCCATCGGCCCAGGAGCCAGCCCATAACACCCCCTCGGAGTCGAAGGCCAACGCCATGATCTGGTCCGTGGGCGGCGCCGCGCCGTCGTCGCCTCCGGGGGTGCCCGCCTCGATGTGACTCCAGGCCCCCGTGGCTGGGTCGTAGACCGACAGGGCCGGCTGGGAGCCGCTCGAAGCCCGGCCGTGGGCCACCCAGATCCGACGGTCGGGGCCCTCGGCGACGTCGGCGGTCCGGTTCACCCCGGGACCGTTGGCATCCTCGTCCAGGTCGTGGACTTGCCACACTCCGTTCCCTGGGGGCAGCTCCGCCATGCCATCGGCGCGGGTACCGGCCCACACGGTGCCATCGGCGCCCACGGCGACCGCCGTTATGTCATCGGACGGGAGCCCGTCGGCCTGGCGATAGGTACGCCACTCGGTACCAGCGTAGGTCACGCCCCGGTCCGTCGCCAGCCAGGGCACCCCAGCGGCATCCAGGGCAATATCCCGCACCTGGTTGCCATCCAGGCCCGACTGCTGCGGAAAGGCGTATTGATCGAAGGACCCGTTGCCCAGGTCCCAGCGCACCAACCCGCCGGCTTCGGTGCCGACCCACAGGACCGCGGCATCAAAGGGATCCGTGGCCACCGCCAGCACCTCATCGCCGCTGGCCATGGTCTGCCAGCCGCCTCGCCCTTGCTGAGCCTCCGCCCCTCGAGGAGCCGCCACCACTATTGCCATAGCCAAGGCAAGGGCGATGTGTCGCTGCTTCATAGGACCTCCAGGCCGGGGGCGACGCGGAAGGCGGCCGAACTAGGGCGAGAGCCGCCGGGCCAGTATATCCGCGGCACCGTCCCGGGGCGAGTTACCGGGGGCCGGCCGCCGCCGTGTCGGGCAAGCGAATCGGCAAGGGCAGCCTCTCCCGCAGGACCCGGGGCACAAAGAGACGATACGGCAGTCTGGCCACCACGACCGCGGTGGGGGTGGGCATGGCTGGATCCGTTGGCACCGCCACCGGCGGCGGCACCAGGCGGGCCAAACCGCCCCCGGCGCTCCCCAGCCACACCTCCGGCCCCGAGGCCGCCACGTCCGTCAGGGAGGCGAAGGGCGCGCGGCCCACCGGCGGCCCGGCCTCGATCCACTCTCCATCCGCCCGCACGTGGAGCCCGCCGCCATCGGTGGTGACCCAAACCCGGCCGGCCTCGTCGCCGCGAACCGCCGTCACCGCCCCGGAAGCATCGAAGCGCACCGCTCGGACACTGCCGCCTTCGAGAATGTCGACAACGGCGTCGGGGCACACTCCTTCCTTGAAGGAGGCGTCGGGGTAGGCAGCTCCGCCAGCCCACACCGCGCCCCGGGGACCCGGCTCCAACAGCAGCGACCGCAAGTCTAGGAGGGGCTTGCTGGACCCCAACCCTCGGGGCCGCACCGAAGGAGTGAGGCCGTCTTCGGCGGTGTAGTTTCGCCATCGCCCGGTGTCGAGATCGTAGGCGCTCAAGCCCCCGCCGGTGTGGAACTGGGCACCCCTGGGGCGCGGGTCCACATAGAAGAAGTACGCCGTGGAGACCCAAACCTCCCCGCCCCGCACGGCGATGGCCGTGATGTTGTTGGAGGTGAGGGTCGGGAAGGCGAAGGTGCGCTCCCACGCCCCCGTGTCGGCATCGAGGACCGCCAGGCCCTGGCCCCGAAAGCGCTCCTCCTTGGGGCCGAAGGCCGTGGCGCCGGTGCCCACCCAGACCTTCCCGCGGCCATCCAAGGCCACCGCCGACACGCTATTCGACGGTAGACCCTGATCCTCCGTGTACCGCGTCCAGGACCCATCCTTCAAGCGGCTCAGGCCGCCATCCACCCACCTCCGGCCGTCGTAGGTCCGCTGCCTCGTCGCCACCCACAGGCTGCCGTCGGCGGCCACGGCCACGTCGGCAATGCTGTCGGACCCCAGACCACCGCCGGTGCTCTGCCTGGTGTACGACCGCCACGCCTCATCGGGGCCCCGGGCGCTCAGGCCCCGGCCCTCGGTGCCGACCCACAGGGTGCTCCGGACCGGGTCCCAGGCCAGGGTCGTCACCACGTTGTCCGCCGGCTCCCCGGGGGTGCCGGAGCCGGCTGCCGTGGTTAGCACCTGCACCGTGGCTCGATCGGCCAACAGGTGGGCAACCCCCCCGCCGTGGCTGAAACCCGATGGGTCAAGGTCTCTCGTGCCCAGCCACACGGAGCCGTCGTCGTCGGGCAGGATGGCGCCGACCCCCTCGGCAGGCAGTCCGTCACCAGGTCCGTACACGTGCCAGGCATCGTCGCCGGTGGCCGCCGGAGTGCCGGCGGAGTCCAGAACCGCCACCCCGGTGCCTCGGCCGTTGAAGCGCCGGGTGGCCACCCACACCGCCCCGTCGGGGCCGATGGCAATGGCCCCCACGTAGTTGTCGGCTATGCAGCGCCGCGGGTCGCCACAATCGCGGTAACCGGTCCAAGAAGCGCCATCGAAGGCCGCCAGGCCCCGCCCGGCGGTCCCGACCCACAAAGCATCCTCCGACGCCGCCAATGACGTGGCGGCGCTGCCCACTGCCGCCTCGCTGTCGGTGTCGTATGCCGTCCACTGCCTCGCGTCATAGCGGGCCTCTCCGACAATCCGCACGATCCAGAGTCTCGTACAGCATCTCGC
>CAZXNP010000216.1:0-4121 GCA_964642035.1 uncultured Anaerolineales bacterium
GGCCGGTGGCGCGGCCGTGAATCCGCCCGTCGGAGAGGCAGCGGAGGAGGTCCTCGGGGTTCGAGAGGTTGCCGTCGGCCACCTCGACCCATGCGGTGCCGATCTCGTCCGGGGCGTGGGCGTCGCTCCCGGCGCCCAGGGGCAGCCCCCTCTCCCGGCGGAAGGCCGCCGCCCGCCGGTTGAAGTGGGGGAAGAGGCAGCGGCTGTTGTAGGCCTCGATGGCGTCCAGGCGGTGGGCCACCCGCTCAAGGGCACCTCGAGTCAGGGTGGAGCCCCGGATGCGGTCGAAGGGGTGGGGCACGTATGCCAGGCCCCCCTGGGCGTGGATGGCGTCGATGGTGGCCTCCGGGCTCAGGCCCCCCGGGACCCACTCCGAGAGATAGAGGCCGATGATCTCCCCCTCGGCGGTCTTGACCTCCTCCCCGACTATCACCGTGAAGGGTGCTAGCTCGACCAAGGCCAGGGCGCCGTCTATGGCGTTGTGGTCCGTGACGGCCAGGGCGTCGAGGCCCCGGGCGGCCACGGCCTGGATGATCGCCTCCAAGGTGGTGCCGGAGTCCGACGACCACCGGCTATGGCAGTGCAGGTCGACGCGCACGGAGCAGTCCAGGGTTTGGGCGTCCGGCCGGTGCGGCACAGCCGCCGTGGGGGCCGGCGAAGTGTAGCGGGCGGTCGGAAGCCGGGCAACGGGGAGGTTGACCGGTCCCCGGCCCCCTCCCATAATCGCCCCCGCCTAGGACCATTGCCCCACTGGAGATCTGGATGCCGCCGTCCGACCTTGGCGCCTACCTGCAGCGCCACCGGGAGGAGAAGGGACTCAGCCTCGACGACGTCGAGGCCATGTCCCACATCCGGCGGAAGTATCTCGAGGCCATCGAAGCCGGGGACTGGGCCAGCTTGCCCCCGGGGGTGTACACCCGGGGCCTCATCAAGAAGTACGCCCGCTGTGTTGGCGCCAGCGTCAACAGTGTCGCCCGCTTGTACCTGAAGGAGCGGCCCCAGGAGGCGAAGCCGGTTGAGCCCCAACTGATCTCCCAGCCCCTGGTGGAACAGCCCCGCCTCAACCCGGAGCTGCTATTGGCGGCGGCGGGCTTCGCCATCGCCGGGGTGCTCCTGGTGTGGCTGGTGAAGACCGAGTTCCAGCCCCTCATCGAGGCCGCCACCACGGCCCTGCGGGAGGGCCCTGCGCCGGAGGCGACATCCCCGGCCACCCCGGTGCCTGCAACCCAGGTGACGGGGGGCGCCCGGCCGGCGCCCAGTCCCACCCCTGTCGCCACTCGTCCTGGCGGCCCTCCGGTGTCTGGCGGCCCACCGGTGGCCACCACCCGGCCCATTCGCACCCCCACGGCCCGGCGGCCGACGCCGACCGCCATCTCCGGCCTCCACATCTCCGTCAAGGCCACGGGCCGTGTGTGGCTGCGAATCCTGGGGGACGGCGAGGAGGCCTACACCGGCTTCATGCAGGTTGGGGACGAGCAGTCCTGGACCGCCCGGGAGAACATTCAGGTGCGCACCGGCAACGCCGGCGGCACTCGGGTGGTGATCAACGGCAAGGACCTCGAGCCCCTGGGCGAGAACGGAGCCGTGGTGACCTGCCAGTGGATTCTGCTCCCGGACGGCGCCATCGAGCAGACGTGCAGCCCCTGACCGACGGTCAGCCCGACGGAAGTCATATTGACATAAGCACCGAGGGCCGCCCTCACCCCGACTCCGCGGTGGTGGCCGTGGCCATGAGCGGCGGCGTGGACAGCTCCGTGGCTGCCGCCCGGTGCGTGGCTGCCGGTCACCGGGTGGTGGGCATCATGCTCCGCCTGTGGGCCGAGGAGGGCGCCCCCGGGGCCAACCGCTGCTGCAGCCTCGACGCCATCGACGACGCCCGGGCCGTGGCCGATGTCCTGGGCATCCCCTTCAGCGTCATCGACGCCGCGGCTCCCTTCCGGGCGGCGGTGGTGGACCCCTTCATACAGCGCTCCGGCGCCGGCGAGACCCCCAACCCATGCTTCACCTGCAATCGACTGGTGCGCTTTGGCTTTCTCCTGGAGCGGGCCCGGACCCTGGGGGCCGACTACTTGGCCACCGGCCACTATGCCAGGCTGCGCCGCCACCCCGATGGCACTCGGGCCCTCCTCCGAGGCGCCGACCCCGCCAAGGACCAGTCGTACATGCTCCACCGACTGGGTCAGGACCAGCTGGCCCGGGCGATGTTCCCCGTGGGGGACCTGACCAAGGCGGAGGTCCGGGAGCTGGCCCGGCACCACGGCCTACCTGTGGCCGAGCGCAAGGACTCGGTGGATTTGTGCTGGGTGGCCGCCGACGGCGTCCCTGGCTTCCTGGCCCGGCACCTGCCGGCCGCTGCCATGGGCCCCGGCCCCATCGTGGACACCGCCGGGACAGTCCTCGGCCGCCACCGGGGCTTGCCGGCCTACACCCTGGGGCAGCGCCATGGCCTTGGGGTGGCCACCGGCAAGGCGGTGTACGTCATCGCCAAGGACCAAGCCGCAAACACCCTGGTCGTAGGTCCGGCCGACGCCCTCATGAAGCGCCGGGTTATGGCCGCCGACGCCCATTGGATCCTGGGGGTGCCCCCGGCCGGCCCCGTCCATGTTGAGGCCCAGATCCGCTACCGGGCCCCGGCGGCCCCGGCCGTGGCCACGCCCCTGTCCGACGGCGCCGTGGCCGTGAACTTCGAGGCCCCCCAGCGGGCCCCCACCCCGGGCCAGGGCATCGTCCTCTACCAGGGGGAAGAGGTCCTGGGGGGGGCGACGATCGTCCAGGGCCGGCGCGACGACTCCTAGTCGCCGGTGGGCACCACCGTGGCCTTCTCGATCATGAGGACGACGGTGCGCTCAGGGGCCCTGGTACGGTGGAGGATCCCCCTGGGCACAACCACCCCCTGCCGGGGGGCCAGCTCGATGGAGCGGTCCTCGAGATCGACGAGGAGACGGCCGCTGACGACGTAGAAGAGCTCGTCCTCCACGGCGTGCTTGTGCCAGTGAAACTCCCCCTCCAGCACCCCGAGGCGCACCACGGCGTCGTTGACCCGGCACAGGCTCTGGTTGTACCAGGGCAGGGTGCAGGCCCGGTCGAGGGCGCCGACGTCCACCACCTCCAGGGGCCCGTACTTGATGTCGGTGTGGATCACGTACTGGGTGTCGTCGTTCATCCGTCTACCTTTGGCAGGTACACCCTCTCCACCACCGGTCCGGCCGCCGTCGGTGATGGCATCGGCGTCGACATGGGCGGCGGCGTGGCCGTCACCTCCCCGGGCCGCGGCGTAGCCGTCGGTGCCTTGGTTGGGGTAGCGCTTGGGGTCGGGGTTGGGCGATCCAGGGCCTCGTCGCTGACGTCGACCACCACCAGGCCCGCCTCTCGGTCGGCCACGAAGGCGTAGTCGCCCGCGGCGGCCACCCCCTGGGGGACTTCCGCTAGCTTGGTCGACCACTTCCGGGCGCCGGCCGCCCCGCGCCCCACGCCGCGCCACACCATGAGGGTGCTGGGGAAGGGCCCGAAGTCCCGCCCCATGTCCCGGCCGGACACGAGGTACAGCCGCCCGGCGCCGGCGGCCATCCCCTTCGGCCAGCCCCCCACCTCCAGCCACGATTCGGCGCTGGGCACCAGGGGGTCCGTCACGTCGAGGGCCAGCACGTCCTCCGGCCACTCCCCCTCGAACATGCGCTCGATGGGCACCTTACTGGCGGCGGCAAAGAGCATGTCGCCTCCCAAGGCCAGGCCCCGGGACTCCCACTGGGTGGTGTAGGGCACGCTGGCCACGATCCGCGGGGCGCCCGGGTCCGCGGCATCGATGATCCGCAGGCCGAAGCCGGTGTCGGCGGCGAAGACGCGGGGACCGTCCACCACCACGTCGATGAAGTGGGCGCCCTCGGCGGTGACCGAGCCCACCGTGGCCATGTGGGCCGGGTCCGAGGCGTCCAGGACCGTCAGGCCGGCGGCGCCGTCGGCCACGAAGGCGCGGTGCCCTTGGGCGGCCACGTCCTCGGCCCAGCCGCCTGGACACGCTTCATACATAAATCTGGAATCCACATGGCGTAAAAGAGGTCTCTGGCACGCATATCTTCCTTTCCGTGATTCTTTTTAAGATCAAGGAAATCAAAAATATCCGC
>CAZXNP010000217.1:0-4110 GCA_964642035.1 uncultured Anaerolineales bacterium
CACGCTCAATAGGTAGTCGCCTGCAAGCATGTCGTCGATCCGGAACCGGCCGTCACGGTCGACGGTCGCACACATGTAGCGGCTTTTGGAGCGAAGTTTCAAGAAGGCTTGATGGGCTGTCTGCCAATTGCGTCCCTTGTCCGTCTGGAGCCACGCGTTCCACCAGGCTTGGCGTTTGCCGGGATCATTCTCGATGTCAGCCGGTATCGGCGGCGCCTTCGGCTGACGCAGATCCGGCCGGACGTTGATCAGCGCGAAATTCCAGTAGACTTTGCCCGTGAAACTGACGGGAGGTCGAAGTCGTCCCACGACGGGGCGGCCCGTGCCACCGAGATCGATGCGCGTCGTCTTTCCCGCAATAAGTTCGATCGGAACGCTTTGCGAGGAAGTAACTTCCATCGCGCCTTCGCGGATCAGCAGCAGGATGTTTCGACCGATGGCGCCCTGGCCGGGGCAGACGCGTTCGAAGACGAAACGACCGTCGACGTCGGTGGTTACCTGGTAGTTGGTGAAGACATTGGGGACGTCATCGCCATAGGAGTGCACCGTCTTCACGTTCAACGTGATTCCGACGTTGGGAACCGCCCGTGATCCCACTCGAAACGTACCTTCCGCGCGCGCCCAGGCGGTTAATGCGATCTTAGAAGGAACCGGCCCGTCGGTAGACTTCAAGTAGGCGAAGCCGGTTGGGTGCGTGATGACGAGCTGGAACGGTTCGTCGCGACTCGGAATACTGAACCGGCCGGCTGAATCGGTATCCAGACGCGTCGCATAAGTGGAACCGTCGTCAATGGCACCGTTCTTGACGTTGATCTGAGAGCCAGCGACCCCCAGGGCGATCTTGGCCCCCGAGGCCGGCTGGCCATGAGGCGTCAAGACAGTTGCCGCGATGTCTTGGGCGGGCTGAAGTTGGAAGTCGATTTCCACGTCGCCTTCGTTACTGTTGATGTCCCGTGAAATGGCAACCTGGTACCCATCGGCTTCGATGCGAATCAGGGCGGCCTGAGGAACACGAGTGAACCGAACGCGGTACTGGCCATTCGACACTTCGCGAGCACGGTTCGTCATCCAGTTCATCCGGATTCCCGGATCGGGGTTGCGCACGCCGGGGATGACACGGAATCTTGCGATTGGCGTTTTCGTCGCGGCATCGTACGCTCGGCCGGTCACGACCAAGGCGCGAGGTGGCCGGAAGACGTATTCTTCCTCTCGTGCGATGATCGACTGATAGGTAAGCTGCATCCCGTCGGGCCGGCAAATATCAGCCTGGAACTCATCCCGCGGTGCCTCGTTCCACTCCCACACGCCGTTCTTGTCCGCGTATTGGTTGACGTGGTCGAACTCGAAATAGTCGAACGACCCGCGCCAACGTTGGAAGAAGATGCGTGCTTTCGGGATCGGCTTGTCATGTTCATCGACAACGCGAATGCGGACGTGACCTCCCGGCTGCATCTTGAAGTTCACAGGCTCCATGTCCGGCTCGACGCGCACTTCTCGCATTTCCATGGCACGGTCTTTGGCAGCGACCACGATCCTAGCCATGCGCGGTTCGCAGCCGATCAAGCGGTATTCGCCGCGTTCGTCGGTCGTGGCTTCCCGTATGTCGTTGAGAAACTTGGTACGCACCGAGGCTCCGGCGATCGGCTCGCCCGATTCGTCGGTGACTGTGCCGGCGACTGTGAGTCCCGGCTTCAAGACAATCGTGGCCTGAGGCGTCTGGTCCTGTCCAAGACCAAACTCGCTGCGAGTCAACGCTCGGCGGAGTGGCATGAAGGCTGAGTG
This sequence comes from uncultured Anaerolineales bacterium, assembly GCA_964642035.1. Taxonomy (GTDB): domain Bacteria; phylum Chloroflexota; class Anaerolineae; order Epilineales; family Epilineaceae; genus CAZXNP01. Next base: position 1,783 of record CAZXNP010000217.1, read on the forward strand.
ACTGAATTCGGCGAAGACCTCCGGCCGTGACACGGGAACCCAGTCGTAACGCCATTTCCCTTGGGCGTCTGTCTTAATGCGCGTGCCCACGCCCAGTTGGTTGGTGTCTCCCGGCCGCTTCTTAAAATGAACGTTTGGACGAACTGCGACACCTTCGACCGGGTTGCCACGACTGTCGACGACGATTCCGCCAACCGACCACGCTGCATCCAGTTTCGCGGTGAACTGTGAAGGAATCGAGTTGGGACTGCTTTGGACGTCCCAACCGGCCCAATACGGTCCGAATCCAGGCTGTCTGACACTCACAGCGAATCGGGACAGTTTTGCAGGCAGCTTGACGACGAGTTGCCCCTTGGCGTCCGTCTGAGCGAATTGTCCATAGCTACCTTTGCGGACGAACTGTCCCACGAGAATCTGGTCTGCCGGGACCAACGGTTTGCTGCGGATTTCGATAGTTGCCTTCGAGACCGGCTTTCCGTCTGGCCCAACGACCTGCAATGCGAACTCTCGCGATCTGTCCGCTTGCGAGGCTGGCCGATTCGTCGGAGATGGACCGCCAGTTGACGAGACAGTGTTTCCGGCTTCGGCAGCGCTTCTTCCCGAATCGTTGACAACGCTGGCTGTTGCGTCGAGTCGTTGGGAATCTGCGGCGGTGTTCCACACGATGGGGCCTGCCAACAGAAAGACGGCCACGGCGGCGAGTGTCAACAGGCTGCTGCGGGAAACACACAAGGGCTCGCGAATCGGTTCGCCCAACAGCCGAGCGACGCGGCGACGCAGCTCGGACGCGGACCGGCCGGTCGCGGCCAGTGCCGCCAGATCCCGGCGCATTCCGAATTGACCGTTGCCATCATGCAAAATGCCCAGCCGACTCAGTTCCACGACACGCAACAGCGCCTGCGCATACCGGATGCGAGGCTCCACGTCCGACGTCGACATTGATCGGCACGTGCATTCGTCGCAACAGTATTCGCGCAACGTGCTAACGCGGCGGCTCAGGTACCAAAGAGCCGGGTTGAAGAACAGAACGGCTTCCGCCAGACGTTGGATCAGACTGACCCACATGTCACGCCGTCGCACATGTGCCAGCTCGTGCGTCAGGATCATCTCCAAATCGTCGGGCGACAGGCCGCTCAAAGCCGAGGCGGGAAGCAGGATCATCGGACGTGCGAGACCGACGATCTTCGGCACGACAATCTGCTCCGCCTGAGCGAGCACGGGGACAACCCGTAACGACCACCGGCGAGCCAGCGAGCTGCACAGACTGGACCAAGGTCCTTCGGTCACGATCCGGGAGCGGGAACGCAATCGCCGAGCGTGCCAGATGCCGGTCATCAGCCGCATCAGCATGAACACGACACCGACGACGTACAGTACAGCAAGCCACGGAGCAACTTGCAGCCAGAGTCCAGACGACGCGTTGGGAACGTTCGGTCGTGGAGTGGGCGTGCTGTCAGACAACGATTCCCGCACGCCATCCGAAACCTCGGCACGTGCCATGGACTCCGGAGGCATTGCGTGTATGGCCACCGCGGGGGCGTTGTCGTTTGACGTGGCAACCGGAGCGTGCATGGGAGTTGGCTTCGGAACATCCACTCCCGAAACACCGCGCGGCGCTTGGGGAAGCTCCACGAGCGCGAACGTCACCGGCATGGCCACAAGCGACACGACCAGCGCTGCCACGTAAGTGGCATAACCCCGTTCGACGGATCGATTCCGCCAAACCCGCTCCAGACTCCACGCCGCCAGAGCCAACAGGCCCACTTGCCACAGGGAATGGAGGAGCGTCAAACACAGCCGCCCGCTCCATGCCGGATCGATAAACGTCAGCCAGTTCATTGCTGTTGCTCCTTGGCTTTGCGGCCGATGAGCCGGCGCAGTTCGGCCAGTTCTTCCGCGTCGATATCGGCCGTCTCGAGAAGATTCAACACCATCGCTTTTGCAGAACCGTCAAAGACGCGCGCGAGCAAGTCGGTCGTCATACCGCCTGCCACATCGTCCCGCGTCACCTTCGGCGAGAAACGAAACGCCTTGCCCTCCTTGCGCCGGCGCAAGTACCCTTTGCGCACCATGATGTTCAGCATGGTGATGACCGAGCTGTGCGAGAGCGGCCGGCCAGCCTGCTCGCCTAGCCGAGCTCGCACCTCGCGCACCAAAAGCGGCGATTCGTCCCATAGAACCTTGAGAATCTCAAGTTCCAACTCCGTCGGATGCTCGGAGGCTGAACGAGCCATCGTGGTCTCCCGGTAATCAGAAACGGCATTCTTCGTACGACGAGTCGTCGGTTTGTTGTTCTTCTGCACTCATTTGTGACTTCGAGCGGTCGCT
>CAZXNP010000218.1:0-4084 GCA_964642035.1 uncultured Anaerolineales bacterium
AGGAGACGAATGACCGACCTTGCCCTGCAACTCGACAGCGTCGGCAAGACCTACAAGGGCGTCCCCAGGGCGTTGCCCACAGCCAACTCACAGATCTGCAGCAGCTCGTGTGCGGATTTCCGTGAACGTGGTTTCTTCGAGTACTTGTCCGTCGCGGAAAACTTCGCGCAGGACGTTCTGGGCCAGATTCTCGGGAGTGGCCGGGACGGTCGTGAGCTGACTCTCACGTGCGACCAGGGCCAGTCTGCCGGCTTTCGAGTTCTTACCGGCGTCCGTGACCGGCTGCTTGTAGACATCGCGTTCCCGGCCGTTGACGGTGACCGAAGCGCACTTGAAGGCGAACCGGCACGTGTCTCGGTTTAGCTTTTGGAGCAGTCCGCCACCCGATCCGAAAGCGATGTTGTCGGCCGACCAGCCGGCCTGTTTCATGGCCTCTAAGATCCGAGTCAACATGTGGCGGTCGATTCCGTCGCCCTGGATGATTCGTACGTGCGGATCCAGAACCTGGTAGCCTTTGTCGTTCGTCGTTGTTCCGAAAGCCTGGCCCAACAGTTCCAGGACGCGGACGACGATCGTGGGCGGATCACCCGAGTCCGGACGAATCACCACCGTTCCGTCGCGCTGCAAGACGGTGTCTTTGAGTATGTTGCCCCAGAATTCCGAACAAGCTCGAAAGATGTCGTACGAATCGCTGACCACGGCGACAAGACCATTGGGAAACTGACGCAGCATGTTGCGCATGGCGTCGACTTCGTGTTCCCGTCCCCAGGCGGTGATGGTGCTGTGTTCGGCCGCGGGAATCGAGAAGCCGGCCATGGTCTCGCCGTAATAATCGTGCGCCACGGTCAGCCCGGCGACCGTGTCGGTGCCTTTGAAGTTCACCAGATGGGCGGCACCGCCCATACCGGCCGACTCGACCGACGTGCTGCCGCGGAATCCGAAATCGTGCAGCTTGAAATCGACGAGTTCGGGGTCGCCCGTCTCGCGCAGAAGACGCAACAACGTCTGCTTCATCGATCGGGATTGAGTGGCCACGGTCGAGCCGTACCAGACTTGAACCAAAAGCGTTTCCAGGTAGTTGGTCAGCCAGAAGCAATCCGGATCGGTGTTTTCGATGGTCATCAGCACGTTGTGGACGGGAACGACCGTTCCTTCCGGGACGGCGCAGATCGAGACGGGCAGACGTCCCTCGTGCCGTTCGAGGATATGCTGCCACCCCGCGGAATTAAACAAGCTGGCGTTGCCGAAATGTCGTGCAAAGAAAGCGTCGGCAAAATCGATCTTCTCTTGCGTGACAACACGACCCGCCAGGTACCGCTTCAAGTAGTATTGGAGTCCGAAGAAGACGAGTTCGCCGAAATCGCCGCCACGCGATTCGAAGTAGGAGTAGACCGTCTGAGTCGCGGGCGGGTACTGGCGGTAATGGGTGACCTTGTAGCTGTCCGTCAGCAGCACGATATTGTCGAGGTGGTCCATGCGAGGCTTCAACGTTAGGCTTCCACAGATTCCGAAACATTCGAGCGAGGCTTGGATCGGGCGCCCAGAAGCTGGCCGAACGCTCCCAGCCGTCCGCTGTGCAACAGGATCAGATAGGCGGGAACCAGCACCGGGCGCACCACGAATGTGTCCAGCAGAACGCCGAAGGCCAGAGCGAAACCGAGCTGGTCCATTCCACGCAACGAACCGGCCAACAGTGACGAGAACGTTCCCGCCATGATGATGCCGCAGCTCGATATGATGCTGCCCGTTTTCCGAAGCGCCTGGACGACACCATCCACCGGCCCGTGCTGTTGCTGCTCCTCCTCGATCCGGGTCATCAGAAAGATGTTGTAATCCTCGCCCACCGCGATCAGGATCGTGAACAGGAACATGGGCACCTTCCAGTCGATTCCGGCAAAACCGGACGGATCGAGCAACCAGAAAACGGCGAAGGTGACTCCCAATGTCACCAGATAGCTGAATAAGACAGTCACGATCAGGTACAGCGAGACGGCTGGCTTGCGCAGCAGAATCACGAGGATCAGAAAGACACCGCAGACGACCAGGCTATCGATCCGGATTTGGTCCCGGTCCGTCACTGCTTTCAGGTCTCGAATATTGGCGGTGGGACCGATGGCGTAGGCTTCGATGTCCTCGGGCACGGATTTGCGAACGACGTCCATCAGCCGCTCGAACTGCGTGATACTGTTCCGTGAGAAGGGATCATCGAGCAGCACGACATCAAGGCGCGTGACCTGGCCTTTCAGCGGCTCCTTGGTGCTCGTGTAATGGTTCGCGATCCGTTCGTGGCGAATCCGCTCTGCTGCCAGTCGTCTTGCTCGCTGGAGCACCGATTCCTCGGCCGGCGGCTTCCCTGCGTCCGTCTTGGCACTGGCGGAGACGGAATCCGGTGGCGGTTCCTTGTCCCCGAAGGGCCGCGAGATGGTGCGGACGTCAGCGATGCGCAGTTCGGCGCGCTGCGACAGAAGACTCTTGGCCAGACTGTCCACGACACCGGTGCCTTCGTCGCTGGTGAAATCAAGCCCCTTCTTTTCGAGCAGGACGGTCACTTCGCCGGCCATGCCCGCGGGGAAGTGGGTCTGCACGGCGTGGGCCCCTTGCACGCTGGCGAAATCCTGAGGCAGATCGCTCAGCAGCCCGTAGCTCAGGTGGTGGAAGAAGATGACGGCGATCAACGCGAAGGGCATCATAACAGCGACACAGACCGCCAGCACGCGTCCGGGCTTCTGGAAAACCATCTCGCCAACTCGATCCCACACGATCTGAGCGTAGTTCCGGTCCAACAGGCGAGCCATCACGCTGCTCGCCGAGATCCATCCGGCGGTGCGTGTCAGGCGTTCGCTGCGTACGTGAGGCCAGAAAGCCCAGCGCCCTGTCAGTCGCAACAGGGCCGGTGTAAACGTCAATGCCGTCAGCAAGACGATGAACAGTCCCAAAGTGATTCCGTGCCCGGCCTGCCGAAACTTGCCAAACTCGGCAAAACTCATCATGCCGATGCCGCAGATCACCGTTCCGGCACTGGCGGTCAAAGCGGCTCCCACTTTGCCAAGTGCGTTGGCCACACCCGTCGACGCGTCGGCGCCGGCGTCCAGCTCTTCCTTGTACCGCGCGATCAGGAACAGGCAGTAATCCACGCCGGCACCATAGCTCAGCACGGTGACATAAATCTGAATGCCGCGGAACAGCTCGACCACGCCGAGTGCTGCCAGGTGAGCCAGGATGGCCAGCGAGGTTTCCACGGCCAAAAACACGGTCAGCAACGGAATCAACGCCAGAAGCGGCGACCGATAAATGACGACCAACAGGACCACGACCAGCAGAATCGTCCACAATTCGGTGGCGTCTGCGCTCTCCTGAGCCGCACGGATCATGTCCCGTCCGACCGTTGCCGAGCCGCTAATGTCCAAATGCAGGCCCGGAGGCACGAGACCCTGGCGATGCAGTTCTCCGTCACGCGACGTCAGTTCCTCGATGCGCCGGATCAGCGGAGCGTTCCGCGCATCCAGGAATTCCGTCGTCAGCTCGACAATGACCAGCGACGCCTTGTTGTCTTCGCTGACCAACAGCCGGCCGATGGACTTGTCCGTCAAGGTACGGACACGAGGCTCGGGTGTTGCCTCGGAATCCGCTGCATCCAATGCAGCGTCCTGTTCACCGCTGCCGACGATCCCGGCTGCAACCGTCTCTTCTCGGACTATTCTTTCCAGCCGCGGCTTCAGCAGCGTTTCGATGAACTGTTTGTCTGCGTCGGTGAGTCCACCTTGATGACTCTCGTGGCGGACGACGATCACGATGCTGCTCGCCAAAGGGTGGCCCCAGGCTTCCTGAAAAACGCGTTCGCTCACGCGCGTCGCAGAATCTGGGGGCAAAAAAGCAAACTCGCCATCTTGCACGATGCTGCGCCAGTTGGGCATGGTCATACGCAGCACAACCAACAAAGCGATCCACGCCACGATCAGTACTGGCCACACGCGAGTCACGCATTTGCCGAACCGCTGAAACATCGTTGCTTCTAGATCTCCCGGGAATCGTTCGTAATCATTGGGTAATTATTGGTCTCTGGAATCAAGTCCAATTCCCTCGC
>CAZXNP010000219.1:0-4081 GCA_964642035.1 uncultured Anaerolineales bacterium
CGTGGTCTGGGTGAGGGCCCCGGGGCAGATCCGCCAGGTCCTGCTAGTGGATCCATCGGGGACGATGGAGATGACGGATATCCGGGGGCTCAGGGACCGCCTCGAAGCCAGCTATAGCCGCGAGGGCACCTGGGACGAGGCCCGAGGGCTTCTCGCCGAAAGCGCCCCGCATCTTGAGATGATGGGGCGCCGAGTAATCCTGGCCGACGCCAACTACAGTGTGGTTTCAGGCTCCGACTCTGGCTCCCTCGAGCCGTCGCTGCGGGGCGACGCCCTGCCGTTAGTGGTCGGCGGCGCTCCCGTGGGCTACCTCTGGATCGAGGGCGGCGGCAGCCTCGACCACGTCACGGTCATGGCGGTCGCCGACAGAGTCAACCGGGCGGTGTGGTTGGCGGCGACGGTCGCCGGAGTGGCGGCCTTCGCCCTGGCGGTGGTGATCGTGCGCACCGTGAGCGCCCCCCTGGCGCGAACCGCTCTGGCCGCCCAGGCCGCGGCCCGGGGCGATCTGACCCCCCGGGCCCCGGACGCCGGCCCCGAGGAGGTCAGGAGCGTGGGGGCGGCCTTCAACAGCATGGCCTCCAGCCTCCAGCGCCAGGAGCAAATGAAGAGGGCACTCCTGGCGGACATTGCCCACGAGCTGCGCACCCCCCTCACAGTCATGCAGGGTCAGCTGGAGGCCGTCATGGACGAGGTCTTCGAACCCACACCTGGCAATTTGGCCCCCTTGCACGCCCAGGCCCTGGACCTTGCCCGGCTGGTGGACGATCTCGGCACGCTGGCGAACGCCGACGCGGGGGCTCTGACCCTCGAGCGGTCTAGAGTAAACCTCCGCGACGAGGTGGTGAGCATGTTGGCCGCCTCCCGGGCCGACGCTGCGGAAAAGGAGCTGCGTCTCGCCAACGAGGTGCCCCGGGGCCTGCCGCCCCTGGACGCCGATCCGGTGCGCCTGCGACAGGTCCTCGGCAATCTCCTGGCCAACGCCATCCGGCACACTCCTCCTGGTGGCTCCGTGTCCGTGGCGGCGCGTTCGGCCCACGACCATGCCGTCATCGAGGTCACGGACACCGGACCCGGCATTTCGCCGCGGCACCTGGCCCACGTCTTCGAGCGCTTCTACCGGGCCGAGGGAAGTCGTAGCCGGGCGACGGGCGGATCCGGCCTGGGGCTGGCCATCGCCCGGCAGCTAACCGAGGCCCACGGCGGGACGATAGAGGCCGCAAGCACCCTCGGCCGCGGCACAACCATTTCCCTGACGTGGCCTCTGAGCTCTGGGTGACCGCTAAACCGGCGATCGCCGCCGGGTAGGTCCGCCATCGAGGCCGTCGACCTCCGGAGCCCAGCCTTGCGAAGGACATTGAACCGTGATATGGGTTCGCCGGTTGGGGGAGCAGGCCGCCGCGAAGGTCTCACCAACCCACCCGGGGCCTTGCCCTGGCAAGACGCAAACGACAATGGGCGGCCGTTCAGGACACCGAGCCGCCGGGGGTGGGCACGCCCCGGGGCGGCGCAAGGGGGAGAAGACATGCTCAGGAAGGCAATGCTGCTGGCGGTAGCCATGATCGTAGCAGCGACCGCCATGGCCGCCTGCGCGGGGTCGGCGGAGAAGCCCGAGGCCGCCACGCCGGAGGCGGCCCAGGTTGAGGAGCCCACGTCGGTTCCCGTCACCAGGACTGGGGCGTGGCTCGACCAACTTGTCGTGGTGGAGGAACCAAACGCCGACGAGGCCGTGTCCCGCCTGGAGGCCGGAAACATCGACGTGTACGCCTTTACTATCTCATCCCCGGGCACGTACGAGCGGATCCTGAAGAGCGACGACCTGGATTTCAAGAGGTCCTTCGGCTCCTACAATGAGTTGACCTTCAACCCGTCTGCGTGCGCCGACGAGTCCAAGCTCAACCCATTCTCGGTGGCGAAGATTCGGGAGGCCATGAACTGGCTCGTGGATCGCGACTACATCGTCGCCGAGATCATGGGCGGCCTGGGAACGCCGCGCTACGTGCCGATCAACACCGCATCCGCCGATCGCGGCCGGCTGGCGGCCGAGATCCGGGCTATCGAGGCCAAGTACGCCTATGATCCCGACAAGGCCAAGGAGGTGGTGACCACCGAGATGGAGAACCTCGGCGCCACCCTCGAGGAGGGCATCTGGACCTACGAGGGCAAGCCCGTGGAGCTGAAGGGCATTATCCGCACCGAGGACGAGCGGACCCAGATAGGCGACTACTTCGCCAAGCAGCTCGAGAACATAGGCTTTACCGTGGTCCCCGACTACAAGACCTCCGCGGAGGCAGCGCCTATCTGGCAGCGAAGCGATCCGACCGAGTGCCAGTTCAACTTCTACACCGGCGGCTGGGTTTCGACGTCCATCAGCCGCGACGCCAGCGGCAACTTCAACTTCTTCTACACCCCGGCCGGCCTGCCGCGGCCCTTGTGGCAGGCCTACACGCCGACGCCGGAGTTCGAGGCGATCGCTCAGCGGCTGAATGACGCCGACTACTCCAGCCTCGAGGAGCGAGCCAAGCTGTTTGCCGAGGCGCTGCCGATGGCCCTTGAAGACTCCGCCCGCATCTGGCTCCTGGACCGCAGCAGCGTGGCTCCCCTGCGGAAGGACGTGGAGGTGGCCGCCGACCTGTCGGGCAGCATTTACGGCACCATGCTCTGGCCTTACACCCTGCGCCACAAGGGCGAGGTGGGCGGCTCCCTGACGTGGGCCAGCGCCAGCATCCTGACGGAGCCCTGGAACCCGATTGCCGGCACTAACTGGATTTACGATACGGCCCTGATCAGGTCCACGGGCCAGTGGTCCTTCATGCCCGACCCGAACACGGGCTTGACGTGGCCGCAGCGGGTAGAGAGCTTCGATGTCACGGTGAAGGAGGGTCTGCCGGTTGGAAAGACGAACGACTGGCTGACTTTGACCTTTGCGCCCGAGATCCAAGTGCCCGACGACGCGTGGATAGACTGGGATGCCGGCGAACAGCGGTTCATAACCGCGGGCGAGGGGTACACTGAGACTCAAACGGCCCTGGTGAAGACCACCACCACCTACCCGGCCGATCTGTTCGAAACGGTCAAGTGGCACGACGGCAGCCCGTTGAGCGTCGGCGATATGGTGATGAGGCTCATCATGGTATTCGACGACGCCAAGCCGGAGAGCGCCATCTTCGACGAGGCGGAGGTGCCATCCCTCGAGTCCTTCATGTCCACCTTCAAGGGCATCCGGATCACGTCGACGAACCCGATGACCATCGAGTTCTACAGCGACAACTGGTCCCTGGACGCGGAGTCCGCGATCTCGAACCTGCGCACCCTATGGCCCTACTATGGCTACGGCGAGGCTCCGTGGCACACTGTGGCCTTGGGAGTGCGGGGAGATGCCAAGGGTCTGGCCTCCTTCTCCGCCGACAAGGCGGCAGCCAAGGAGATCGAGCAGTTCAACTACATCGCCGGACCCACGGTCAAGACCCTGGCCGACCAGCTGGCCGAGGCCACCGACGAGACGTACATTCCCTACGCCCCCACCATGGACGACTACGTCACGCCGGAAGAGGCCAGCGCCCGGTACGAGAACCTGGACGGATGGTACGCCGAACGCGGCCACTTCTGGGTGGGAACGGGGCCCTTCATCCTGAAGAAGGCCTTCCCCGTCGAGGGCACGGTCACCCTCGAGCGCAACCCGGACTTCCCCGACATGGCGGACAAGTGGTCTCGCTTCGCCGAGCCGGCCATCGCGGAGGTCAGCGTGGACGGGCCGGGACAGGTCACCTCCGGCGAGGCCGCCACCTTTGACGTCATCGTGGAGTACCAGGGCGAGGCCTATGCGGCCGCGGACATCCAAGAGGTCAAGTACCTGGCCTTCGATGCCACCGGGGAGCTCGTCGACTCCGGAACCGCCACCGCCGTCGAGGACGGCCTGTGGCGGGGGCCGCTCGCGCCCCCGCCGCCCCACGGGCCGTCGTGGGGGGCGCGACCCGCGCCAGCGGTGTGTGGTCGCGCGCTCGGCAGCGCGAGCTGACTCTGTTCGCAATTCCCGCGGCTCCTGGGGCATGCGCGAAAACGAAGAAAGCCAGGAGCAGGGCGC
>CAZXNP010000220.1:0-4075 GCA_964642035.1 uncultured Anaerolineales bacterium
GCCGGACAACGTGCCCGCGCTCCGATTGGACGTTCGGGAGCGGCGGATCACGGAGGCGAGCGCGGCCATGGCGAGCCTGTTGGCCTGCGCCCCCGATGACCTGGTGAGCCGGCGATTCGTGGAGCTCGTCGGGCCGGCCGAGAGGTCAGCCGTTGGTCGCCGCCTTGACGACGTGCTGCTGTTGGGCCGGGACGCCTTTGGCGCCCTGGCCTTGAGCGGCGCTCGCGGAGATGCCCTGGTGGAGGTGACCGCCCACTACGTGTACCGGGGCGGGCAGCGCCTGGAGCTGGCCTTCAGGCGCGTCAGGCGGCCGAGGACTCCCACCCCCCCGGAGGAGGCCTTGGCAACGACTGTCGACCAGGCTGGTGCCAACGGCGCGGCACCAGAGGGCGTCTCCGGGACGGGCCTGGAGGCGGCCAATGCCCAGGTGGTGGCCCTCGGGCTGGAGGGGGCCACGACCGCTTTGGCCATGGGCGTCCTCGACTCGGTGGGGGTGGCCGCCCTGGCGGTAAGCCCGGACGGCACCGTGGCGAGCGCCACCGTGGGCGCCGAGAAGCGCCTGGGGATGCCCATCGGCCGCCTCCTCGGCCGGGGCCTGGTGGACTTCTTCGACCTGCCGCCCCCGGCGGCCGAGGCTCTGCGCCAGGCCCGGGAAGGGCGGCTGCGCCAGACGGTGCTGTCTTCCCTTGCCGGCCGGCCTGAGCAGGTGGTCATCGATTGGGTGCCCGGGCCCGAGCCGGCGGGGGGAATCGTGCTCCTCGGCAGCGGCGAGGCGACCGGGGCCCCTTCGGTCCAGAGCGAGTCCGATCGAATGCAGGCTCGCCTTCTGTCCTTCGTGGCCCACGACGTGAGGGAGTGCGTCGCCTCGGTCACGATGGGCATCCAGGCCGTGGCCGACGAGCTGCCTGAGGCCTCGCCCCATGCTGCTTCGGTCCAGCGGGCCCTGAGGGAAGGCAAGAGGGCCAACAAGCTGATCGACGACCTGTTGCTCGTCACGCGCCCCGGGCGCCGGTCTGGAGTAACCCTCGATCTGGACTCGGTCCTCGTGGAGACCGCGGATCGGCTGCAGCGCCGCGCCGAGGGGGGTGGGGTGGAACTGGTCCTCGATTTGGCGGCGGCGGGGGCGGTGGACGTGGACCTGTCGAGCATCGAGCGGGCCTTCTGCAATCTCGTCGAAAATGCTCTCCAGGCCACCCCCAGGGGGGGCCGCGTGCTAATCTCCTCCGTGGCGGAGGACCGCATCACCCCCGGGGCCCGGGTTTCCGTGGCCGACACGGGGGCTGGCATCGACGCCGCCATCCAGCCCAACATCTTCGAGCCCTTCGTCACGGGCAAGGCCACCGGCAACGGCCTCGGGTTGGCCATCACCCGCCGCGTGGTCCTCGACCACGGCGGCCAGATCGACTTCGAGACAGAGGAGGGGACGGGAACCACTTTCCACGTGTGGCTGCCCAGCAGCTCGTGACCGCCCCACCGTAATCACAAGGAGACTAGCATGAGCGGCCCCCACACCGTTCTGGTGGTCGAGGACAGCGACGCTACCCGATCCTTCCTCGAGCAGACATTGAAGGGCCTAGGCTTCGAGGTTGCCTGCGCCTCTAGCATCCGTGCCGGCATCGAGCTCATCGACAGCGTGCCCATCGACCTGGCCTTCCTGGACCTCAAGCTGGGCACCCGGGAGAGGGGCGGCCAGGAGGTCCTGGCCTACCTTCAGCAGGTGGCGCCGGACATACCGGGCGTGGTCATCACCGCCGACGATAGCGCCCGCAGCGCCGTGGACGTGCTGCGCCAAGGCGCCTACGACTATGTAGTGAAACCCGTGAAGAGTGAGGACGTGGAGCGGTTGGCCACCAGGGGCATCGAGCTGCGGGAGGCGCGGCGCGCCCTGACGGCCTTGCGCGCCGCCCACACTCTCCAAGGGCAAGAGTGGGACATTGGCACCACGCCCCGCATGCGGGCCATCAGCGATGTCGTGGCGAGCTGTGCGCCGGAGTCCGTGAGCGTCCTTATTCAGGGGGACACGGGGACGGGCAAGGAGGTGGTGGCCCGGGCGATTCACGCCCGGTCGCCCCGGGCCGATGGCGCCTTCGTGGCGATCAACTGTGCGGCCCTGCCGGAGAACCTGCTGGAGAGCGAGCTCTTCGGCCACGAGAAGGGGGCCTTCACCGACGCCAAGACCCTGCGCCGGGGGCTGCTTGAGCTGGGCCACGGCGGCACGGTGTTCCTTGACGAGGTGACAATGATGTCGCCGGCAATGCAGGCCAAGCTCCTCCGGGCTCTCCAGGATCGCAAGATTCGCCGAATCGGGGGCTCCTGCGAGCTCAACATCGACATCCGGGTGCTGGCCGCCGCCAACGTGGACGTGGTGGCCGCCATCGCCGAGGGAACCTTTCGAGAAGACCTCTACTACCGCCTGGCCGTGTTCACCATCGAGCTGCCGCCCCTGAAGGACAGGCGGGTGGACATCCCGATGTTCGTGGACAAGTTCTTGAAAGAACTCCACAGCAAGCACGAGGTGAGCGATGCGGCCCTGGCGGCCATGACCGAGTATCAGTGGCCGGGCAACATCCGTGAGCTGCGCAACGTCATCGAGCGGGCAGTCATTGTGGCGGCCGGTGAGGACACCCTGGACATGCACCATCTCCCCCAGGCAGTCCGGGAGGCGGCGGTGCCCGTGAGCACGAACGGCGCCCATCCACTGGTGCCGCCCGGGGTGACAGGGTTGCCGGCGGTGCTGCCGGAGGGCGGCCTGTCCATGAAGGCTGTCGAGCATGCCTGGGAAGAGGACCTAGTCGAGCAGGCTCTGGAGCGCACCGACGGTAACCAGACCCGGGCGGCGACTCTCCTCGGCCTGACTCGAGACGAGCTCCGCTATCGGGTGGAGAAGTTCCGCCTCGCCGGCGATCCCGATCAGGAGGACTAGCCCGGCCTACCTCCTATCAGCCCGGCGGCTGCTGACTTCAATTCACTAAGACGGCCCGGGGCGTGTGCGCCCCGGGCCGCGTTTTTCTCCCCAAATCTTGGGGAATGCACCCCGTGGCGCGGGCGATCGCCCCCGCAATCAGGTGCCTATGCCCCCGGGGGCCCGACTGGCACGGTCCTTGCACTCCTTGGGCTTCGACGCGCCCGGAACTCCACCTTTGGGTTCGGGCAATGGTGCCCCGCGAGGCGATCGACCAGGGGAGGTGTCATTTGACCTTGAGCATTCACGAGGGCATGGCCCTGGCCGTTTTCGCCGTGGGCATTCTATCCAGTCTGTCTGGCATCGGGATGATCTTGTCCCGGGAGTACCAGCAGGCCATGAAAGGCATTTCGGCTCAAGCCAACAGCCTTCACGCCAAGGCGCTGCAGGAGGTGGGCGTGGTTCCGGTCCTCGACGCCTCGGCCCGGTTGGTGCAGGCCGTCAACGATCTCGTGCGCACGGCCATGGGGGTGGGCGCCTTCCTGTGCCTGGTTGGAATCGCTTTCTGCGCCCTAGGCCTCTGGATGATCTCCGCCTGACGCCAGGCCCGGCGCCAGGCGCGGCCCGGCGGCATGGACCAGAAACCTTCGATCGTACACCCCACGGTGCGAGGAGGAAGTCTGCTGATGTTCGGCTCAGTGAAGGACGCTCTGAACGGCATGAAAGAGTCGCCTGGTGCGACGGGGGACTGCTCCTCCGCCGTGGCAGCCTACCTCGATGGCCTCCGTCGCGACACCGTCCTGCGGCGCCTCGATGAACAGTTCGCCCCCCTCACCGTGGCCGGGCGCCTGGGTCCGGCCGACGCCCTGTCGTCGGTCGTTCACGCCGAGCGCCTCGTCGTGGCCGGCGAGGCGGGCAGCGGCAAGACGACCCTGCTCAAGGTGGCGGCCCGGCGGGCGGCGTGCGCCCCCGGGAAGGGCAGGCCGCCCCGAGTGCCAGTGTACGTCGATCTGGGAGAGGCGGACGCCGGCAAGGGAGTTGACGAGCTGATCGCCCGGGCCCTGGAGGCCGCCGGCGGCATCGGATTGCCCCTGGCGGCCGTCGACCCGGCCTTGGTGCTCATCGACAACCTCGACCGGGTTTCTGACGTGTACCTCCTCGAGGGCCTCGAGC
>CAZXNP010000221.1:0-4033 GCA_964642035.1 uncultured Anaerolineales bacterium
GAGTAGCCTGTGGCTGCCGCGGGTGCTGTACGGCGCCGCGCCGTAGCCTCGCGATTCTGGTTTCGGCGACGGGGAGTGCCCGCAGTCGGAGCGATCGCCGCCGAGGTCCCCGCCCCCGGTCCGGGGCGGAGACCTCGGGCGGTCCTGGTCGACGCCATCGCCCGGTGGGTGTCGAGGCTCCTAAGCCCGCCCGCCTATGGCCTGGTGGGGGCAGCGGTCCTGGCGGGCGTCGAGCCGGCAGCTCGGGCATGGCTCGTGGGGTACGTGGCCCTGGCGGTGGCCGTGCCCCTGGCCTACGTGTCTTCCCTGGTGATGCGGGGACATGCCGCTGACTTCGATCTTTCGGTGCGGGGTGAGCGTACCCGGCCCTACCTGGCCACCCTGTCGGGCATGACGGTGGCGGTGGCGGCCATGGGGGCCGTCGGCGCGCCGCGGCTGTATGTGTCCCTGGGGGCCGCCGGGGCGGTTCAGACGGCGGCCCTGCTCCTGGTGACCTTGCGGTGGAAGATCAGCGCCCACGCCGCTACGGCGGCGGCGGTAGGGACCCTCGCCCAGACCCTGTCAGCCCCGGGCAGTCAGCTGCTGGTGGCGGCCATCCCAGTGGTGTGCTGGTCTCGGGTGCGCCTCGGACGCCACGACTGGGCCCAGACATTGGCCGGCGCTGCCCTGGGCGGGGGGGCGATGCTGGTGGTGCTGGGGGCCGTGCTCTAGGGGGCCGGGCCCCCCCGCTCGATGATCCCGCCGTCAGGATTCGCCCCGTCGGTCGGTGGGGCCCGTCAGTGCACCCGAACGTGGACGTCGCAGGGGGTCGGGTACTGGCCCCGATTGTCGACGGCCGTGAGGCGCAGGGTGTAGTCCCCGGCCGCCAGGTTATCCACGAACCAGGTGGTCAGCACCGTGTCGATCACCGGCTTGGAGTAGGTGTTGTTGATGCTGTTGAAGGACGACGCCAGGGGGGTGTGCCCGGCGGCATACTCCACCTTGTAGAACTGGAAGTCGGGGATGTTGGCGGAGCCGATGACCTGCACCACTCCAGTCAAGCGCTCCATCTCCCGGGGGCGCACGATCTGGACTTCCCGGGCGCACGCCGCCTCGTGAAGGGCCGGTGGGGGTCTCTTGATGAGCCGCGGCGGGCGCTTCGCCGGGGGCGGGCGGAAGCCGTAGGTGCCGCACGGTATCACTAGGTGCTGGCCGGAGTAGATCATGAATGGGTAGCGCAGGCCGTTGGCGGCGGCCAGAGCCCCGACGGTGGTGCCATGACGAAGGGCAATGCCCGACAACGTGTCCCCCGGCACGACCCAGTAGGGGCCGCCGCAGGGAGCCTTGGGGCCTGGGCCTGGGGCGTAGACTGGTTTCGGGCCGGCCGGTGGGGGATATGCCCCCGGGATGACCAGTCGCTGGCCGACGAAGATGACGTTCTGATTAGCCAGCCCGTTGGCGGCCACGATGGCGCTCACCGTGGTGCCGAATCGAGCCGCGATGGAGAACACCGTGTCCCCGGGCATCACCTCATACGAGCCCCCCGGCGGTGGCATGGCGCCGGGCCGATGGACGGGCATCGGCGCGGCCGCCCCGGGGACGATTAGGCTCTGGCCCACGAAGATGAAGTTCGGGTTCATCAGGCCGTTGGCCTTGGCGATGGCCATGGGCGGCACGCCGTAGTGGCGGGCGATGCCGTACAACGTGTCGCCGGGGCGGACGATGTGGGTGGTGGGACCGTACCCTTGGGCGTGGGCCTGGTGCGGCGCCGCGGCCAGGGGAATGGCCAGGGCCGCCAGGACGACTATGAGGCGGGTGCGCCTATTCATGGCATAACCTCCTTGTACTTCAACGGTTCGTGGTGCCGGGCGGCGCCGACGGATTGCTTGGGCCTTCCTCGGCCGCGCGGCCGATCTCCCGTGCCCTCAAGAATGATCGCAGGTCCTCACGGCTGATGCGGTAAGCGCCCTCCAGGCGCACGCCGCGCATCTTACCGGCGCGGACGTAGCGTCGGATCGTGAAAACGCTCACGCCGAGGCGATCTGCCACTTCCTGAGTCGTGTAGTAGTCGGTCATATTGATTGTTCCTGCTACGTCTTGCTTCATGATGACAGGTCTCGGCCCGGCTGTCAAGTTGCGCTAAACACAACGATAACCACCCGGGTGGCCCCTAATCGGCCCCAAGTCTTCACCCTGGGCCCGGCGGTGACCTATCATCGACGGCGATGGATGCGAAGAGCCTGGGGGTCTTGGAGTTCGACAAGGTGTGCCGCCTGGTGGCGGATCACGCCTCCTTCGGTGGTGGACGGGCTATGGCCTTGGCCCTGACCCCGGCCTCGGAGGTGGGCGAGGTCCGTCGCCGCCTGGCCCTGGCGGCCGAAGCGGGGCTATTCCTGGATCGCCGCGGCGCCTCGCCAGTGGCCGGCGCCCACGACCTCAGGCCCGAGGTGGAGGCTGCCGAGCGGGGGCGGTGTCTGCTCCCGGCTGAGCTCCTCGAGATCCGGGCGACCCTGGTGGCGGCCCGGACGGCACGGCGAACTCTGTTGAAGGAACGGACCCGTTGGCCGGCGCTGGCGGCGTTGGCTGACAGCCTCGACGGGTGTCGGGCCCTCCAGGATGCCCTTGAGGAGGCCCTGAGCGACGATGGCGAGGTGCTCGATGGGGCCAGTGCCGAACTGCGGCGCCTCCGCAAGCGCAAGCGCATCGCCCACGATCGCCTGACCCGGCGGCTGCAGGACCTCATGGCCAAGCCGGGTTTCCGGGACCTGCTTCAGGAGCCCCTCATAACCCAGCGCTCGGGGCGGTATGTGGTGCCGGTCAGAAGCGCTCACCGCGGCAAGGTGCCGGGGGTGGTGCACGACACATCAGACAGCGGGGCCACGGTGTTCGTGGAGCCAATGTCGGTGGTCGAGAGCGGCAACAGCTATCGGGAGGCCACCGTCCAGGAGGAGAAGGAGGTGGAGCGGGTCTTGCGCGCCCTGTCCGGCCATGTCGGCGCCGAGGGGCCCGCACTGCGAGACACTATCGCCTCCCTGGCAGACCTCGACCTGTGGTTTGCCGCCGCCCAGTACGGGGCGAGCACCGGCGGCTGCATTCCCGAGGTGACGCCCGGCCCCCCCCGCCTCGATTTCAGGCGGGCTCGGCATCCGCTCCTGCCGTCAGATGAGGTCGTACCCATCGACGTGCGGGTGGGGGACGACTTCCGGGTGCTCGTGATCACTGGGCCCAATACCGGCGGCAAGACCGTGGCTTTGAAATCGGTGGGGTTGCTCACCGTCATGGCCCAGGCGGGCTTGCCCATCCCCTGCGCCGAAGGGTCCTCTCTGGGGGTGTTCGACGCCGTGTGGGCCGACATCGGCGACGAGCAGTCCATCGAACAGAGCCTGTCCACCTTCTCTGGGCATATGACCAACATCGTCGGCATCCTGGAGGCCGCCGGCCCCAGGTCCCTGGTGCTCCTGGACGAGCTGGGGGCCGGCACGGATCCGTCCGAGGGCGCGGCTTTGGCGGTGGCTCTGCTGGAGGCCTTCAGGGCTCGAGGCTCGGCCACGGTGGCGTCCACCCACTACTCCGAGCTCAAGGCCTACGCCCACCAGACAGAGGCCGTGACCAACGCCAGCGTGGAGTTCGACGTTGAGTCCCTCAGGCCAACCTATGAGCTGTCCATCGGTTTGCCCGGCCGCTCCAATGCGTTGGCCATCGCCCGGCGCCTCGGCCTGCCCGAGGAGGTGCTGGCCGGTGCCCGGGGGGGCATCGAGGCCCAGCACGTGGCCCTGGAGGACATGCTGGCCGAGATCCACGCCGCCCGGTCCGCCGCCGCTGAGGACCGGGCGGTGGCGTCGGAGTCGCGGCGCGACGCGGACGCCTGGGCCCACAAGCTGGACCGGGCCCTGGCGCGGTTGGAAAGGGAGCGCCAGGACATCCTGTCCCGGGCCCGGGAGCAGGCGGCGGAGGAGCTTCGGGTGGCTCGCAAGGCCATCCGTCGCCTCGAAGGGGAGGCCCGGGCGGCGGCGAAGGACGCAAGGCCCCTAGCGGAGGTTGCGGCCCGGGCCGA
>CAZXNP010000222.1:0-2503 GCA_964642035.1 uncultured Anaerolineales bacterium
CCCCATCAACCGTCAGTCCCCCCAGCAGCGGTGCCGTGTTGCCGACCTTGCCTGTTACGGTGACCGTTCCGGTGCCCGCTTTTAGCGTGAGGCTCTCGCTGCCTCCCGCCGCCGTACCGTCCACGGTGCCATTTATCACCATGTTGCCGGTGCCGGCGCCAGTATCCAGAGCGACGGTCGCACCGTCGAGCAGCACGACATTCCCGGCCTTCGTGTTACCGATAGTGAGGTCTGCGTTCTTCAACGTGATATTGGCGCCGTTAGAGAAGTTTATCGTCGGCGCATCCAGCTCGAGGGTTTTGGCGACCGAGTTCCCGCTCGCGTCGATCGCCGCCTCGATATCGATCTGGGTTTTGGCCTGCAAGATGACGTTCGTGGAGTCGAGTTGGGTGACTACGGTGGCGGCCTTGATGTTGGACGGATCGTTCCCGACAAACGCAAACTCGAACGTGCCGTCATCGGTGAGAGTCCCATCGTCAGTGCCGTCAGCAGCCGTCACATTCAGCTCATTGGGGTCCAGCAGCAACGTGCCGATGTCGCCGTTAAGCGCGCGCGTATCCACACCCCCGTAGAATCCCAGCACCTCCTTGCCCGAGACCTCCACGACCCCGCCGTCACCACCGGACTGACCACCCCGAGCGCTGATGTCGCCGAAGTAACGCGTGACCTCGTCGGCCCACACGATCACCTTGCCGCCATCGCCTTCAGCCCCGGCATCAGCATTGATGGAGGCATCGGAACCGACATAGGTCCGGGCCGCATTCCTGATATCCGCATTGCTCCCCTGGAAGTCACCCCCCACCAACACCGTACCGCCACCGAGATCGCCCGAGGCATCAACGCGCGCGCTGTCGAACAGCCCCACGTGATTGCCCAACGCCTCCACCGTGCCGCCCGTGCCGCCCGCCGAGCGCGCGCTCGTCACACTGTCTCCACCGAGAATCGTCGTATCACTCGACTCCAGTGTGACCCTGCCGCCGCTGCCCTGCGACGCATCGGCCGTGATGGCCCCGAACTGCTCGATGATCGCGTCGGAAACCATGGAGACATCCCCGCCGTCTCCGCTCGCTCCGCGCGCCGAGGCGTCAATCGTGCCCGTGTTGATGACGTTGCCGCCCGCACCCAGCAGGCGCACCACGCCGCCGTTGTTCTCGATACGCCCCGCCTTGACGATACCCTCGTTGTTGACCGCCGCGCTGAAGACATCTCGCGCCACCGCCGCGCTCATCAGCACCTGCCCGCCCTCGGCACGCACCTCGCCCGTGTTGCTGACCGCACTGCCCGCACCCTGCAGGTTGCTCAGCACCTCCCCGTCGACCTGGAATCGAAGCAGCCCGTCACCGTCGAAATCCACCAGCGCCGTGCGCCCCGCCGCCAAGTTCACATGCCCCAGATCGGCGACAATCACGCCCTCGTTGCTCACCGAGCCGCCGAGCAGCGTCACCGAACCGCCCGAAGCGGCTTCAATCAGGCCACGGTTGACGATCGCACCACCGTCCGCACCCGCCGGCGCCCCGAAACGGTAGTTGCCCTGCATGAAGTCTGCGGTGTCGATATTCAGGCTGGTGACGAAAAACCCGTTCGTCTGCACGTGCGAGCCCGCCCCGAACAGCACGCCCGAGGGATTCAGGATGAAGACCTGACCGTTCGCCTGGATACGACCCATGATCTGGCTCGCCGAGCCGCTCATGACGCGGTTCAGCACCGAGGCGGACGCACTCGGCTGGTTGAATTGCACGAGGTCCGCCTGCTCGAGGTCGAAGCTCTGCCACTTGATGGCGAGACGGTGCGATTGCTGGTGGATGATGGTGTTGTTGACGTCGGGTTGCGCGATGCTGCCCTGCCCGGCCACCACGGCACCGCCGTCCGGGCTTGCCAGCGCTTCGCCGACAAACGCCGGCTGCGCGAGAAGCACTCCCGCCGAGAGCAGCAGGCCCTCGCGAATCACCCTTGTGAGGGGATGGAGCCTGGGACGGCGTGCCTCGTGATGGGCAACCGCTCGTGCTGAACTGCGCTTGGTTCTAGACCTGGACATGCTCACTGTGCCTCGTTATCCCTCGATGGAGGTATTGGTCTGTAGAAGGCTGAACGCCGGCGCTCCGACGCAGATGGCCATCGCGCCGTGCTCACGTGCTGCCTCCCTGAACTGGGACATCTGACTCCATTTTCCACATCCAACCGCCTGTACGAATGCGGCCCATATCACACTTTCCGCCGTCCGAGCGCTCCGCACACGCCGAATCGCTCACTTGATGAATCGCCGCTCGCGTCAACCCGTCAAACTCAAACGAACGCGGCGCACGTACTTCCCTCAAAAATCGTACGTCACGTCGAACCACCAGCGCGTCGCATTGCCATCCAGCGGGAACCGGGTTCCGTCGTCCTGCACATGAACATTCGCCGGCTTGGCGGCCTGCAATCTCGCGGTGAGCTCGCCCGGCAGGGTCAAGGCGAGTCCGAGTCCGTATCCGGCGACGGATATCGCCGCCTCCTCGTCAAGCGG
>CAZXNP010000222.1:2603-4026 GCA_964642035.1 uncultured Anaerolineales bacterium
TCTTCCTGCACGCGCAGCAGCATGTCGGTGGTGCCGGTCGTAGCACCCGGCTGGAACACGCCGAACACGGAAAGCCCCGGGAGATCACCCAGCAACAGGAGCGCGGTCTCGATCTGGCCCGCCGTCACCGGGGCGTCGATCAGCTTCTTGAAGGGGGCCGCAAGCAATTTGTCGGTGAAGGTCTTGTTGCCTTCCGCGAGCACGCTGCCGAGCGTACCCTCGATGACTTCTATGGTGACCACACCCTCGGCAATCTCCTGCCGCGGAATAAAGGCCTGGGCGAGGACGAAGCCCGCGCGGCGGTAGTACTCGGTGACCGCGTTGGCGATGTTCTGCATCTGCCCGATGGTCATGCCGGCCAGGCGCTCGCGCTTTTCCTGGCGCAAGCGATCGACCAGCGCCTCATAGTCGGGCAGCTTGTTGTCCCAGTCCGGGTCGTCAATCACGTTGCGCATGAAGTCGGCGATCTCCTTGCGCTCACCCTCCGTGAACCCGCTCTCACCCACCTCGGTCAACCCCTGGGTCTCGAGGCGCGCGTTCTCGATGATGCCCTGGAGTTCCTCCACATTAATAATCCCCTGCTCCGTTCGCTCAGTCACGCCCTTCAGCCGGAACTTGGAAACAAACAGCCGGTCGCCTTCTTCCTCGCCGATGGGACGATCGACGACCGGTGGAATGGGGAACATCTCGGCGCCAGCTTGAGGCAGGGTCAATTCGTCCGTGGGTACTTCCGGCTGCACGAATGTCGTCTGTGCAACGGCCCATTGAACGGGGAGGTACCCAAAGCCCAGGCCACAGATGAACAAGATGAGGAGGCGGCGTATTTTCATAATAGAAGTCGCGCTCGATGATTTTAACATGTCAAACCCGCGCGACAGCCGACAACCGCCGCGCGAGTCCCCCCTTCAAAGCTCGCATATCGTAACTTCCAAGCCTTGGGCAAGCAAGTCCCTTCAGAAGGAAATTATAGCAGGGTCCTCGATTATTCAATGTCTTACGACGACGTGCTCGGGCAAATTGGAAGAATTGGCGCATGACACCGTCGCCGCCGTGCGTCACAGGGTACGCATAGCCCCCAATTCGCTTATGCCGAACCCCTGGCACCCATGCTTCTGCGGATGCCAGATGGCTTTGCGCTCGAACCGCTTTCTTGGCATGTAGCCGCGCAGCGACCTGATCGAGATCAAGGAGGACCGCTACGCCGGGCGTTCAGACATCTGCATTTGAAGAAAAAATGCGCGCCATTGCTAGGGGCAGCGGGCTCAAGGCAGATTGTCCGGTTGTTGGAGGATAATAGCCGTCGCTACGTGACGACAAATCCGCCGGGAGCAGATTGGGACTGTCGAAGGCGGACCGCGGGGAGAAATAGTAACTTCTTATATGGACCCGTCCGGTTTGGCAAGTGAATTCCCAGCGTTGGATG
>CAZXNP010000223.1:0-4000 GCA_964642035.1 uncultured Anaerolineales bacterium
TGCTGATCACGAGCGCGTGCGGGGAGAGGAGAGTCGCGAGTGAGGGGAGCCCCCCTTCTGTCGAGGAGGCCCGCCGCGCCACCGGCGGCGCCCAGCCGCTGGTGCTCAGCGCGTCCCGGGTGGAGCGGACCGTCGTCCTCCTGGAGGCCGATGAGTACGGGCAATGGCAGACGGTCAGGGTCCATGGCGTGCTCGCGCTGGCGCGTTGCCGCCGGTGCCACCGCAGGGTACGCATCCTCCCTGCCGACGTGCTCCCGTGGAAGACCTATGGCTGGCCGGTGATCGAGGCCACCTGCTCGGAGTACGCCAAGGGCGACCAGAGTCTGCGGGAGGTCGTCTGGTCGATCCTCGGTGATCGGACGCCGGCCCACACGACCCTGCATCGCTGGACCGAGGGGCTGGGAGCCTATGCCCTTGGCCGCCAGATAGGTGAGATCCCCGCAGCGGCACCGGCGGCCAGGATCCGTTGCGAGACCGGCGCCCGTTTTCCCGAGCTCCTCGCCCCGCACGAACCGCAAGCAGGGCAACCGCAGGGTGCCTTCCCTCCCGTTCGTTACCGATCCCCCGCCCGCCTCGAACGCCTGGTCGCCGGCCGGGCCTTTCTCGCCCTGGCCTGCCGGGGGAGCGGCACCCAATCCCCTCATGCGTTCAGCACGTGGCAGCGGCAACTGCTGGGCTTCTCGGCGCTGTTGGTGATCTCGTTCCGCACCGGATTGCTGTGCACGTCCTGGCAACACCCTGGCGCGATCGGTGTGGCACGATGCCGCCCCCACAACCTCGAACCGAAGGAGCCGCCATGAACGACCGGTACGAGATTGCCACCTGGCGCTTTGAACAGATCGCTCCCTGGTTTGATCGGTCTCTGAACAGGGCCGCTCGCAGGACCGCTCTGCGCGAGCGCATCACACGCGCCGTCGACTGGCCTCAGAGCAAGGCCGATAAGAAACGCTCTCGACGTAAGAGGAAGCCGATCCCGCGCAGCACCCTTTCGCGCTGGATTCGCCTCTATCGAAACGGTGGCTACCTGGCCCTGATGCCCAAGGTCCGCTCCGACATGGGACGCACGCGCCTTACGCAGAGCCGGCAGTGGGTCGACGATGCCATCGCTCTGCTCTACGAGAATCCATCCCGCTCGCTCTCCCAGCTTCAGCTCTACCTCAGGATCCGTTTCGAGGACTACAAGATGAGCCGCTCCACCTTGCAGCGGCACCTCAAGAGCCATCCGGCCTACAAGGGGATCGAGCGGCTCCGCGGCAAAAGATCCAAGAAGACCCGAGATCGCTATCAGGCAAGCCGCCCCCACGAGTGCTGGCAGCTCGACGGCAAGGGCCCCTTCTCCGTCCGACTCAAGAGTGGCCAGCGCGTTGGCGTCTGTATCCTCTCGATCATCGATGACTTCAGCCGGTTTGTCCTTGCCGCTCTCGTCGCCACATCCGAAGACACCGTCGCGGCCATCAGGACCTTCACGCGGGCGGTCACTCTCTTCGGGCTGCCCGACCGCATGCAGTTTGATCAAGGCTCCGCCTTCGATTCCAAACTCTTCCGCCACGGCCTGGCCCAGTGCGGCATCCACCGCAACAAGGTCAAGCCACGCAACCCCGAGGCGCAGGGAAAAATCGAGGCCTATCACAAGGTCCTGGAGCGCTGGTTCATCGAAGAGCTTCCGCTTCAGGAGGTCGTCGACACCGAGCATCTCCAAACTCTGCTCGACGCCACCATCGCGCTGATGGTCAACCGGCGAGACCATCGCGCCCTGAAGACCTCCCCCGAGAAACGCCTGGCCGGCCGCACTTCTGATCGGAGCCTCAGCGAGAACGACCTGGCACGCGCCTTCTACCGCGAGATCTCCGCCAAAAGCGAGAAGAAGACCGGCCATGTCCGACTCGAAAACGGCACCTATCGCGTGCCCGCGGCCTTTGCCGGACTCACCGCCCGGTTTCTCTTCGGCCCTGTAGAACAGGGCAAGGCATTTCTCGTCACCCGGGGCGGCCAGGAGATCGAGCTGCCCATCGCTTACACCAAGCCGCTCCCGGCACCTCGTGTCGCTCAACTCCGCAAACACGGACAAGGACCCCTTCAGGTCCTCCTCGACCTGTGGCGCGGCACGCCCAGGAAAAACGCCGAGCCCGGCTTCGGCCTCCCCGAAGTCTTTTCGGAACTCGGTGCGCTTCTCAATCGGACCACCCCCGAGTCCGAAACCGAGGCCATCGCCGTCCTCGCCTTCTATCGCCGCCTTGGCCCTCTGGCCCGAGACCCCTTCAAGCGCGCCTGCGCCCAGGCCAAGAGAGTCCTCGGTCAGGGACGACCCTTGAGGGCCTACCTCGATGACATCGAGCGGCAGATCACCAAATCCCGCCATGATTCCAAAACAAAGGAAGACCCATCATGAACCCCTCCCCATTCCCCTTCCGCGATTTCGAGCGCGCCAAGAAAAACCTCAAGACGGCTCTCGGTGAACGCCGGGAAACCTACGCCCTGCTGACCGGCGAGACCGGCACAGGCAAAACCGCTCTGCTCCGCCAGCTACGCTCCGAGCTCGATCGGACCTCCTGCCGCGTCTTGTACTTCACCGAGGCAAGACGCCAAAAAGCGGCCGGCCTGGTGCGCGTCATGGCCAAACACCTTCGGGTCAAGACCAGTCTCTATCACGCGGTCTCCTTCGATGCGGTCGTCAAAACGATCGCCGAGGACGAAACCCGCATCCTCTTGTGGGTCGACGAGGCCCACGATCTCCCCGAAGAGACCCTCTTCCAGATCCGCTCTCTGGTCGAGAGCGATCTCGACGGCTCAACCCATCTTCAGGTCTTGCTCGCCGGCTTGCCCAAGCTCCGCGTCGTCCTCCAGGCCTACCCACAACTCTGGAGACGCATCGCCGTCCGCGAGGAGATCACCGGCCTGTTGTTCGACGAACTCGACGACTTCCTCCTCCATCACTTCCCCGCCGCTCAGGTGGCTCGGCTCTGCAATGATGGCAAGACGCGGCTGTTCGAACGCGCCCGCGGGGTGCCCGGGTTTCTTCTGCCGATGTTCCGCTCCGTCCTCGCCGCCGCCTCCACGGCCAAGGGCAAGATCGATCCCACCATCGTCGACGACGCGCTTCAGCGTTGGGACCTGCCTTGAGGTCATCATGAACAGAGACACAGACCCCCAACTCCTCCGCGAAATCCTCCACCGGGCCATCGCCCGCTACGTCACCATCCGCCCCCAGGGACTCGTCATCGACCCAAAACGCCCTCCTCTGCCCAGCGCCGAGGTCAGAGTCCTCGCCTACGGCGGGGCCAGAACCCACTACAAGAATCGACGGCCCGTCTGCCGCTCCTTGGATGGGGGCAGGTCCGTCACGCACCCTTCACGGCTGTGCACCGGCTGCAAACAGCGCGAGTGGTGCACACCCCAGATCCGACTCGACATCATCCTGGAGTCGCGTCCCTATCGACTTCTCCTCTCCTTCACCTCCGCCCGCAACTTCCTCGAGTACGTCGCCCGGCTCAAGCGAGAAGACATCTCCCTCGACGATTCATGCCACCGCATCGACGTCGTCGATCGGGGCACCTGGGGAGAGGTCCGCTTCCACACCATCGAGCGAGATGGGACAATACTCTGAAACGTCGTCACAAACTCCTGCCACGCAACAACCTACACTGCCCATTCAGCATGGGACGCCTGGCTCAAACAGCGTGAGACACAACAGCGCGCATGTCGCAGATCGCGCCGAGGCAGTCAAGTCACAAGAGGAGGGGCCGCACTATGGTCAGAAGTCCCGTTGGGAAGGTCGTCCTCGCTTTCGTGGCCACGTGCGGACTGATCGTGGCGGTAGGCCTGGCACGCAATCAGTGGTTTTTGGCGAGACATCGTGCAGCGGTCGAACAGCTCGTGGTCGCGCTACAGGGTTACAGGGAAGAGGTTGGTTCGTATCCGATGGACTGGAGAGAAGTGAGCACTTTGTCTCCTTCGATAGCCGCGGCTCCCTGGTGGGAGGAGCTTGTAGAGCTTTCCGAGG
>CAZXNP010000224.1:0-3991 GCA_964642035.1 uncultured Anaerolineales bacterium
CACCCGAAACTGCCCGGGGTGTGGAGGACGCGGGGCGTGGTCGGGCAGTCGGGGCCCTTCAGGTGGGCTCCCGCCTCCCGCCATGGAACTCGAACCGCCGCCGATGCGACGGGGCCCCGACCGGCCGCGCCAAGCGATCCAGGCGCACCCCGGCAAGGTGGAAAAAGCTGTGGACAAGCCTGTGGAGAGGCTGTGCAGAGCCTGTCTATATGTAGCGGTGCCTGGGTATGGCCGCCACTACATATTGTGGTGATCATTCTACCACAGTCTGGGCCGCGGATTCAAGGCTCGGAGCTTAAAATGCTGGCTCCTTGGGGGCTAGTGCTGCTGCCGCAGGAAGGGCGGGACCTCCAAGTCGTTGCGCTCGAAGTGCCGGGGGGTCAGCTCGACGATGTTGTCGACCTCAAGATGGCGCCTGAAGCCCGTGGCGATGACCGTGATCCGCAGGTCATCCTCCATGGATGGATCGAGGACAGCGCCGAAAATGATGTTCGCATTGGCGTCCACAGTGCGCCGCACCAGATCTGCCGCCTCGTGGATCTCCTGGAGGGTCATGTCGTAACCGCCGGTCACGTTGAACAAGACCCCCGTGGCGCCGTCGATGGTCACGTCGAGGAGGGGGCTGGCTATGGCTCGCTCGGCCGCCTCCACAGCCCTCTTCTCGCCACTGGCTCGGCCCACGGACAGCAGGGCAGCGCCGCCGTTCTGCATGATGGTTCGCACATCGGCGAAATCGAGGTTGATGAGGCCCGGCACGGTGATGAGCTCGCTGATGCCCTGGATGCCCTGATACAGCACCTCGTCGGCCATTCGGAAGGCCACCTGAAACGTCATGTTCCGGTCGCCAAGGTCGAGGAGCCGGTCGTTCGGGATCACGATCAGGGTATCGACCTCGCGCTCCAGGGCTTGCAGGCCGCCGCTGGCGTTGTCGGAGCGCGGCGCGCCTTCGAAACTGAAGGGCTTGGTGACGACGCCAATCGTGAGGGCGCCCGAGGACTTGGCGATTGTAGCCACCACGGGCGCCGCTCCAGTGCCAGTGCCGCCGCCCATGCCCGCGGTGACGAAGACCATGTCCGCCTCGGACAGGGCCTCCTCCAGCTCAGAGTGGCTCTCCTCGGCCGCCTTCTCGCCGATCTCCGACTTGCCGCCGGTACCGAGCCCCTTCGTGAGCTTGCACCCGATCTGGATCCGATGGGGCGCCTGGCTGAGCTGGAGAGCCTGGGCGTCGGTGTTGACGGCTATGAACTCTACGCCAGTCAACCCCTCGGCGATCATCCTGTTGACGGCGTTGGATCCGCCGCCGCCGACGCCGATCACCTTGATAGCGGCGAGCGAGTCGGCCTCTAACGGGTAATGCATGTTGCGCCTCCTTGTGTGGGCGAAGAAGGGCGATATCCCCTGCAGTCTTCGCCGGTAGACCCAATGCCACCGGCGGTTGTTGTACCCTCATGTACGTGACGTCAGTTCTGACGTCCGTTGCGCCGTGGGAGAAACGCGTCCCGCAGCCATGTTGACCATCTCAATTTGCCGTCGTTAGTCTCCTCCTCGCCGTTCGCCAAGCCCGTGGCGGCGTCCCGTATGCGCCGGGCCGACCACATCAGCAGGCCGACGGCCGCGGCGTGGTCCGGCCCTTTGGTCGCTTCTGAAAGACCGATGACGCCCCCTGGCCGGCCGATGCGCACCGGCGCGTGCGACCGCTGGCTGAATCGCCGCGGGAAGCCGGCTAGCTCGGTGCCGCCACCGACCAATACTGCCCCAGCGGGCAACCGGGAGGCCAGTTCTGCTTCGCTCAGGGCGCCGAGCACGAGGTCGATGAGCTCGTCCGCCCGAGCCGCCAGCACCTCGCTGATCTCGCGGCGGGTGGCAGTCCGGCGCTCGCCGTCGCCGAAGGGCACGACCTCAATTTTAACGCCGGAGTCGTCGTCGAGCTCGGGGAGCACGTGGCCATGGGTCGTCTTGATACGCTCGGCCTGGTGCAGGGGCGTCTGGAACACCACGGCCAAGTCGTTGGTCATGTGGCGGCCCCCAACCGGCATAATCCGGGTGTGAACCAATGCCCCTTCCCGGAAGCAGGCAATTCCCGTTGCGGAGGCACCCACGTCCACCACTGCCACCCCCAGCTCCCTCTCGTCTGGAGTCAAGACGGCTTCGGCGGCCGCCAGGGTGGACATCGTCAGCCGCTGGGGCGCTACCTCGGCGAGGTCGAGGCAGCGCCGAAGATTGGAGAGATTGGCGCAGGAGCCGCTGACAATGTGGACTTCGGCGGACAGCTGATAGCCCTCCATCCCGACAGGGGAAATGACAGGGGAGCCATCGTCGAGGGTGTAGGACTGGGGCAGCACGTGTACGAGCTCCCGGCCCATGGGAAGGGGCAGGGAGCCCGCGGCGGCCAGGGCGCGATCGACGTCCGGAGGACGAATCTCCCGGGGCCGCCGGCCGCAGGCCACCATGGCGGAGTGGTTGGCACTCTCCAAGTGGAGGCCCGTTATGCCGACCACGGCGCGGTCGACGGGATGCTCCGCGACCCGCTCGGCCCTGACGACGCTGGCGGCGATGGCGCCGGCGGCTTCCTCCACGTCTATCACCTCGCCACGACGTATCCCGCTCGCCGGGGCATGGCCGATGCCGAGCACCCGGAGGCCGCCCCCCGGCAAGCCCGTGCCGATGAGAGTGCAGATCTTGTGGGAGCCGATGTCTATCCCGACCAACATAGCGCTACTCCCTTCGGAGGCGGACGCCGCGCAAGCGGTAGAACGGGCGCTCAAATCGCAGGTCCACGAAGGCGACGGCGGACCCAACAGACGCCAATTCGGGCTCGATCGCGGCCAGGAGGGTTAGTTGCCTACCGACGGCCTCGGCGTCGCTGCCGAGGCGAACCTCGACCCCGTCAGCCCCGACGCCCACGAAACCCGTCGCCTGGCGGTATCTCAGCTCGGGGAAGTGGGGACCGTATGCCAAGGCGGCTGCCACAAGCTCCGGCGCCACGGTGTCGCCAGGACGAGTCACGATCCCCGTCTCGTCGGCCACTCGCACCAGGTCACTGGTGTCCACGGCACCGGTGACGACGTGGCCGTCCTCGTCGATGACTGCCACTCCCGATGGCGTCGACCACCGAAGGGCGGGCCGGGTTTCCTCGAGGTTTATCCAGACGTGATTTGGCAGCCGCGCGGCCACCACCGCCTTTGCCACATCGGGCAACGCCTCCACCCGGGCTTCGGCGGCCTGCACATCCAGGCTGAACAGCCGTTGGCCCTCAACCGCCGCCGCGGTTCTGACCACTCCAGTGGGCACGCGGTGATTGCCGACCACTATCGGTGTCGCCACCACGTAGCGGTCGGACAGGGCCAGGTGGGCCGCCGTGGCCGCCACCGCAACCAGCATGGCGGCGCTCCACACGCGACTGGGTGAAGACACCAAGCCCACCGGCGATGGCACCTGGGGCGCCGGCGCTCGCCGGCGATGGCGAGCCCGGGGCGGAGCCTCGGGCTGAGGGTCGAAGGTGGAGGCGGCCGGGGCCGTTCTCCTCGACCGCCGCTGTTGTAGCAAGCGCTCGCGGCTAGATCCCATCGCCATCTCCGATCACCTCAATCTCTAGGTCCAATAGGACACCGAATCGCCGGTGCACGGTCTCGGAAGCCGTTGCCACCAAGGCCATGACGTCGTCGGCGGTGGCCTCGCCGGTATTGATGAAGAAGTTGGCGTGGACATCGGAGATCATCGCTCCGCCCACCTTTGTGCCCTTCAAGCCGGCGGCCTCGATCAGGCGGCCGGCGAAGTCCCCTTCGGGGTTCTTGAACATCGAGCCGACGCTCGAGGACGTCGGTTGAGTAGCGCGGCGGCGCGCCTGATAGTCCTCCATTCGGCCAGCTAGCTCCTCCGGGTCGCCCCGGACAGCCCGCAGGGCTACGCGAGTCACAAGGAGGAGGTGATCACCCGTCAGAGCCGACCCACGGTAGCGGGTCTCAAGGTCGAGGGGGCCCCAGCGCCGCGT
>CAZXNP010000225.1:0-3948 GCA_964642035.1 uncultured Anaerolineales bacterium
CCTCCTGGTTCTGGGGCTCGACCGCCGGCTCGGTGGCGGGCGCGGAACAGGCGCCAGCCAGGAGGCCGAGGCACAGCAAGGCGATGGACATCGACCTAGGGGCAACCACTACGCACCTCCAGGAGTGGGGGATGGCAACGCCTTGACGCACAGGAAGAGGAACATGCTGGCCATGTTCACGGGGAGGAGGCCAGCCATTGGAACTAGGAACCGGGTCGGGTGCCGCAGGGCGCCCCAGACGCCGGCGATGCCCCTGGGCGCCAGGCGGGAGTCCTCGAAGGGCAGGGTGGTTACCACCCGGAGCCCGGCATCCTCCAAGAGGCGCTCCCATTGGCGCCGAGTGGCGTAGCGCTGGAGGGGCTGGCCGTCGTCGGCCACGTCGCCGCTGCGCCATGCGGAGAGCACGCTCCACCGGAGGCCGAAGGCGTTTGGCAGCTGGAATAGCGCCCTGCCATCCGAGGCCAGGACCCGAGCGATCTCGGCGGCACCGGCCTCAGGCGCCTCGTAATGCTCGAGGCTTCCGAAGCTCACCACGCGATCGAAGGCACCGTCGGGGTACGGCAGGCACTCCCCGTCGGCCACGGCCGCCAGCACCCCGGGGGCTGCCCCCCGGGACACCGCCACCGGGGAAATGTCAACGCCGTGGGCCTCCAGCCCCAGGCGCATCGCCAGGTGGAGCAGCTGCCCTTCGCCGCAAGCCACATCTAGCAGACGCATACCCGGGGCAACGTCGAGAACCTCCAAGAGGCCGCGCCACACTGCCTCTGGCTGCCGGAGGCCGCGGCCAGCATACAGCTCGTCGTAGGCTGCCCTGGTGCCCGCCGCCACATGGCGGATCTCAATCATGCCTCGCGTCGGACCGCCCTCGGTCACGGCCCCCTCCTCCCCGCGCAACGGACGCAATCCAGCCGGCGCCCTAAGAACCGATCAGGGCCTCGGATTGTAGCAGGCCCGAGGCAGGACTGCCGGCCGCGGGCCCGGGAGCCCGGTCCGAGGGCCGCTGGGGCATTGGGGCGGACTTCTAGGAGCGGGGGCCCGACGCCTCAAAGGTGCCCACCCAGAGCCACGTCACCAGCTGCCTCCGCCGCCGCCCCCAAAACCGCCACCAGAGAAGCCGCCGCCTCCGAAACCCGATGACCCTCCGGCGGCCCCGGAGGATCGAGGTGGAGTAGTCGCCGCGGTCCCGACCGCCGCGGACACGGTGCCCAAGTCCGTTCCAAAGGCCGCCGCCGAGAATCCGCCGCTGCCGCCGCGGTACCAGCCCGGGGCCGCGGTGAGGATGTCGGCGAAAGCCTCAGTCCACTGGCTCACGAGGCCAAAGGCCACGGCGTGGGGCAGAAGCTTCTGGAAAAGCGCCTCATCGGGATGAGCCTCCGATAGCCATCCCAGCTCCTTACTCCGGGCTCGGCGGACGAACTCCTCGAGGCCCAAGACCTTCCGTTGGGCTTCCGCTCCCCTCTTGGTGCGGCGCGACATGGCCCGGGAGAAGACGACCACGGGCAACAATCCGAGTATGGCGCCAATGACTGCCGGCACCGGGGCCCGTAGCGGCGCCAAGGCGGCAAAGAGCACCGCCAGGGCGAATACTCCGACCACCCCAGCGAGGGCCCACAGGATCTTGGTGGTCCCCGGGGCGCGATTGTAGTAGCCCCGGTCCACCAGGGTTTGGTACAGCGCCTGGTTGAGGTCGGCGAGATGGGTTGCTACGTCACTCCGCAAATCGTCGTGACCGATGTCGGTCCCCACGTCCCGCAGCCGCTCGAAGAGGGCCCGATCGAACGTAGTGAGCTCTGGCCCGGGCTGCCGGCCCGTGAGATGGAGATCGGCCGTCTGGCGTTCTGTGAAGAAGCCCTTCTTGACCGTCGGCTCTACCTCCAGGTACCCGAGAACCGCCAGGCGGATCACGCCGGCAGCCACATCCCGGGGGTCGACCCGCTCGTCGATGAGGGCCCCGGCTTCGGGGCCGCTGAGACCATCAGGGGCGTCATACTGCACCGCCACGGGACCGGTATCCGGATCCCGGCCCTTGAACCACCAGGCGCCTAGCATCCCGAAGAAGGACCAGATGGGAATGGTGAAGCCTAGGTTTGGCACCACTAAGTCGAGGAGCCGCTGGCCCACGGTGGGTCGCTGGATGGCGGCCGCCGGCAGGTCCAAGACCACGGTAAGGCCCTCGTAGGGCGCCAGGGGCGCCTCGCGAATGACCGTGGCCCGTTCCTCGGCGAGGGAAATGGTGGTCGCCGTTTGAGTCCCCGGGAACCTCTCGGCCAACCCGAGGACAGTGTCGGCCGCCCGGGCCCCATAGGGGCCGGCAAAGGTCCTGACCCTCACTCCCTCGCCCCGGGGCTGAGGCGGAAAAGTGACCACCGCCGAGGATGACCGAATTGTGGTGTCCCACTCATCGCCGGTGACGTTCCAATAGAGTTCGGCGAAGGGCTCCCAGTCGGGGGCGGCGTCAAACCAATTGATCATGCCCCGGGCCCGGTAGGAGATTACGTAGGTCAAGCTGCTCCCCGGCGCCGCGAGCACGTCGGCGTCGCCGACGCGGATCTTGACGTCGCTGCCCTCGTGGGTGACCTTCGTGCCATAGGCATCGCCTGACGCATCCGTTACCCCCAGGACCTCCAGGTCGAGGCGCCGCACGGTGCCGCGGCCCGTGTCGTAATCCACGGGTATGCGGCGATAGATGCCGTGGCGCGCCTCGTTGAAGGTAACGGAAATGCGCTCCTGGACGATCATGGCGCCGTCGGCCGCAAGGTCCATTGTCACGTCGAAGGCATCGATGACGTAGGGCGGCGCGGTCTGGGCCCTCGCCGGCCCCGGGGCCAGGGCTAGGAGGCCGGCAGCCAGAGCTGGAATAGCGGCGGCCGACAGCCGGGGGCCCCGGGTCAGGACGCCCCCTCGACGACTGGCCCCCGCCGGGCCGACGGCGGCGCTCCGAAGAAGCCAGCCGGGGCAAAGCGAAGGGCCGAGGCCAGCCATCTCGTCGGCACGCTGGCTACCAGGGTGTTGTAGTCCCGAACAACGGCATTGTAGTAACGCCTGGCATTGTTGATGTCGTCCTCCACCGCGGCCATCTCCTTCTGCAGGGCCAGGAAGCTTTTGTTGGCGAGGAGGTTCGGATAGTGCTCAGCGAGGGCCATCAAACGCCCCGCGGCGGCGGCGATCCGCTCCTCGGCTGCCGCCGCCTGGCCAGGGGACAGGTCTGGGACGGCGGCCTCCGCCCGGGCAGCGGTCAGCTCCTCGAGGAGCCGCGATTCATGGCCGGCGTAGCCCTTGACCACCTCCACCAACTGGGGTAATAGGTCGGACCGGCGGCGCAGCTGAACGTCCACATCCGACCAGGCCGTCCGCACCAGATTCCGCGCGATCACCAAGCGATTGAAGCCCACAACCAGCAGCCCCAGGGCGGCCATGGCGACGACGACGGCAGTTAGTGCCATATGAGGGATTGCCTCCCGATACCCGCTGAAGGATTCACTACGCCGCTGCCCCCGGAGGAGTTGCGGCCCCAGATTCGACGGTCGGGGCATGTTACCTTTTCGTCGCCGCGGCGTTAAGGGCCGCGTGGTCTGTTGCCCTAGGGGACCGGCCGAGAGGCCCCCTCGAACCACCTATGCGTCACGAGGAGAACGTGTCATGCCACTGCCCCGCCCGCGGCCGCTTGTTGTTGCGGTCCTAGTCTCTGTTGTCGCCACCATTCTGCTGCCGAGCCTGGCCCCAGCCACCACGGCCGTGGCCGACGAGACCGCCCCCAGCGTCGTGGTCCTAGAGCCAGCGCCGCCCGCTGGCGGCCTTGTGGGCGGCGAGCTCGAAGGCTCCGGCCGGGAGTGCAAAGACCGCTGCCAGCGGAAAGCCCGGCGCTCCTACGAGGCGTGCAAGGAAAAGGGCGGCGCCGACGAACGTTGTGCGCGCCTGGCGCGCAAGCAGCTCGCCGAATGCCTGGCC
>CAZXNP010000226.1:0-3936 GCA_964642035.1 uncultured Anaerolineales bacterium
CGCGGGCTGGGGTGGGGGCCCCTGGGCGGGGTTGCGGGGCGGGTGGTGGCCCCCCGCCCGCCGGCGGGCCTACTGTCCCTGGCCTTCCCTCTGCCCTGGACCGAACGGGTCGCGCCCCTCCTGGCGGCCCGGGTGGCGGCCGCGGCCGCCGCCACCGCCTCGGGTCTGGGGGTGCCTGTTGCTCGGGCCGGAGCCGAGCTCACCGTGGCGGACGGGGCATTCACCGTCGGCGGCCCCTGCAGCGGCCTGCGCTCCCTCCTGGCCCTCGTTGCCCTCGCGTACATCGTGGCCGTCCATACCCCCGGTTCCCGGATCCGCCGCGGGGCCCTGGTGGCAGCCAGCGTCCCGGCGGCCTTGGCCGCCAATTGGCTGCGCCTCACGGGACTGCTGGTCATCACGGGCCGGGCTGGGGCCGACGTGGGCCTGAGGCTTTTCGAGGGCCCTGCTAGCCCCATCCTGTATGTGGGGGCCGCCGCCGTGCTGTTGGGCGCAGCGCGGCACATGGAGTCACGGCGTGGCTGAGAAGGGACTGGTCCGCCCCCAGGCGGCGTGGTCGGCGCCCGGTCCTCCATCGCGGACAGCGGGCCTCGCCCTCGCGGCGGCAGTGCTGTCCCTGGGGTGGGCGGTGAGCCGGGGGGGGCCGCCCCCCGGGGCGGAGACCTCGGCCCTCGACCCGGTGTCGCCAGGGGAAACGCATGTGTTGTACATCGACCTGGCCGGTTGGTACGGCCGCACCCCCGATGAGGTGGCCGTGGTCAGCCCCTACGACTTGACCCTCGATGGCCTGCCCGCTGGCCTGCCCCGGCGCATCGGCGCCTGGACGAGCACCGACCGCGAGGCCGACCCAGCCATCGAGCGATGGTTCGACCATCCGGAGGTGGCCATGGAGCGGACCTACCGCCGGTCCGACGGGGCGACGGTATGGGTTTCCGCCTTTGGCAGCCGCGGGCCAAAGAGCTTCCACCTCTTCGAACACACGCCGGTCACCTGCTACCCGCTGAGCGGCTGGGCAATCGGAAGCCTCGATGCGAGGACAATCCCATTGGGACCCCGGCCCCTCACGGTCAACTTCGGGCGTGCCGCCTCACCGGAGGGGCGCCTGGCCTTTCTGTTCGTGTACGTGTGGCGGTCCCCGGCCCGGGACGCCGATGAGGGAGTGGTGTCCCTGCGCCTGGCGGCGCCCCTGGTCGGCAACATGACCTACGAAGACGCCGAGGCCCTCCTGACGGATGATTTCGTGCCCCTGATCTTCACCACCACCGTGGCCTGGAGCGCCTTCTGATGCCCCGGCCCATGGCCCGGCCCATGCCCCAGCCGTGATCTTTACCCCGTCCCGCGCCCGGGGCGCCGTGGTGGGCGTGGGGCTCCTGGTTCTCCTCGCGGCTCTGGAGGCCGGAGTCCTCCTGGCGCTGAGGCAGCGCCCGGTGGGCCCCGGGTCCGCCCTCCTGGGCCTATTCGGCCTGGCCCTGGTGCCGGTGATCGCCAGGGTGGGCCTCTGGCTGTGGAGCCTCCTTCGACTCCGCTATGAGGTCACGCGGGAAGGCATCGTCATCCACGCCGCCACGGCGCGGCACGTGGTGCCCATGGCCGACATTCGGGGCGTGCGCCGGGGGGTGCCGCCCGTCGAGAGCTGGCGGGGCGCCGCGTGGCCCGGCCTGCGCATCGGCCACGGCCACCTCCGGGCCGACGGAGTCGAGGGCTCCGACATCCTCGTCTTCGCCACCTCGCCTCCGGCCGAGCAACTCCTGATCCTCGGCGGCGGCGCCTTGGCCTACGCCATCAGCCCCACCGACCCAGAGGCTTTCATGGCGGAGCTGAGGCTCCGTCGCCGCCTGGGACCCGTCCATGATTTGGCCGAGACGACGGTCCGTCCGGCGTTCTTCGCCCTGCCGGTATGGAGCGACGGGGTGATTCTCGCCCTCCTTGCGGCCAGCCTCATCATCAACGCCCTCCTGTTCGCCTGGACCGCCTGGCGCTACCCGACTCTGCCGGCCGAATTCGCCTTGCGCTTCCGCCACGTCGCCAGCGTGGGGCCGGTGCCGGGAGCGGTGGTGCCCCGAGGCACCCTGTGGCGGTTGCCGGCCATGGGCCTGGCCGCGGTAGCCGTGGACCAGGTCCTGGCCGTGGCGGTGCATCGCCGCGCCCGCTTGGCCGCCGTGCTCCTGGCCGTCGGGGCCGTCCTCGTCCAGGGAGTAGTCACCATCGCCCTGGTCAGGGCTGGCTAGGACGGGAAGATTCGGGGTAAGTTTCCGCACCTGGAGGCGCCATGCTTGCCGCAAGGATCGGATTGGACATCGGCTCGTACGACCACGCCGCCGACCGAGCCGCCGCCTGCAAGGCCACCGGGGCCGCCGTGGCCCGCATCGGCGTCGGCCTTGACTGGCGCGCCGGCCCCGACGACGAACTTCTTGCCGCCGTTGGCGAGGCCCTCGATGCCGTGGCCGCCGAAGGACTCGAGGTCGTGGTGATGGTGGACAGCGACTTCACCGTCGCCCCCGATGGCTTGGGGGCCTTCCGCGACCCACCGGGCGGCTCCCTGGCTGCCGCATGGGAAGCCGAGTGGAGGGAGAACCTGACCCTGCTGGCGGCCGCCATCGGGGCGCGGGTCTCGGCGTGGGAGCTCCTGCCCGAGCCGAATCGGGGTTCACCGGCCCGGATCGCGCCGGTCAGCTGGGCCCACCTCGTGGCCATCGGGGCCCGGGCCGTGGTCGACGCGGCCCCTGGCGCCCGGGTTCTGCCCGGGGGAATCCTGTGCGACGGCGGGCCGGAATCCGAGGCGTACCTGACCGCCGCCCTCGACGGAGGTCTGGCGGACTTCCTGGCTGCCTCGGCCGGATCGGCCCGGGGGGGCGGCATGGCCCTGCGCCTCGCCCTGGCCGGCGACGACGGCGGCGCCGAGACCGATGTCGCCGCGGCGTGCACTGCCACCGTCGAGGCCCACCACGGCATAATGGCGGAGAGGGTGGCCCAGAGGCGGAGCCTCTCCGTCACGGGCCTCACGTGGCGGGCCGATCGCTGCGGTGAATCCACCCAGGCCCGCAACCTGTGGGCCGCCTTCAACGCCCTCTCGGCCCGCCCTGACGTCGACCTCCTGGTCTGGAGCAGCCTCCTCGACGTCAGGCCGGGCGCTGGCCTCTTCCGGGGGCTGCGCCTTGACGCCGATGACCGTCGACCGGCTTGGCAGACCTTCAACGACTTCGCCCTCTATGCGCGGCAGATAGCGCCGCCGGCGGTGCCCCTAGATCTCGGCGGCCGCGATGCGCCCGCCGTCCCGGAGGCTGGGCCGGCGGCGACGGTGATCGAGGAGGAGACCGTCGAGGACACCAACCTGATCACCATTCGCATCCCGACCGCCGCCGACGTGCTGGGCTCCCAGGGCCTGGCCGGGGCGGACCTCGAAGGCGCCCTGGGTGCCCTGCGGGAGAAGTATGGCGAGCCGGCCGCCCTTGGCCCCGGGGAGTACACGGTGGCGGTCCCGGGCGCCGGCAAGGCCGAATCGCCGAAGGGAGAACCCGCCGCCTACACGAACCAAGACGTCATCGGCGCCTTCTACCGTGTTGGAGGGGGCACGTGGGACGTGTTCGAGCGCTCAGGCTTGTCCCTGGGCAGCCTGGCCCGGGCCCGGCGGGACCCCTACCGTGGCCCTCCAATCGACACCATGGACACCCTGTCCGCCGAAGATCGGGCGGCGGTCCTGCGGGAGCTAGCGTCCTGGGCCGGAGGCGGTGACTAGCCGGCGGCTCCGTTTGTGTCCGCCGGGGGCGCCGGCTTCTTGCGGCGCTGGCGCGCCCGCAACCGGCCCCGCATGTGACCGTTGCGCCGGGGCTGGGGTGGGCCCCCGTTTAGCCCGGGCACGTCCCGGCGCAGCCGGCGGTCCTCCAGGGCGGCAACCCCGCGCTCCGCGCTGGCGAGCACACACTTCGGCCCTCGGATCGC